>JAGBVQ010000198.1 GCA_017630245.1 Alistipes sp.
ACTTATATTTATAAAGGTTTGATAAATGCTCTACGCTTTTTATGCTGGATATGATCGAACATCAAGAAATTGGAGAGGCTCTTGTAGTTATCAACCAAAATCGAGTTGGTCTCGACCCTCATAATCTCGTACTCTGCGAAATATGGGGCCATATCGTCGATGATCATCGCATTCACACCCTTATCCTGATAGTCAGGGCGTACAGCGATCAGGAGTAGTTCAAAATCGGGAATCTTCTTCGCCTTCAGCGCCTTGAGCAGATGATACCATCCGAACGGGAAGAGTCTGCCGCCACACTTACGCAGCGCATTCGAAATCGATGGCATACCGACACCCACGCCAACAATCTGGTCATTCTCATCGACAATGATCGTCACAAAATCGAAATTAAGCAACGGGAAGAACATGTCGCAGTAGTAACGCTTCTGACGGTCGGTCAATGGTTGGAAGTTATAGAGCTTCTGATAGGCCTCGTCGAAGACATCGAAATATGTATATCCGAATCGTCTTTTCAGCTCTCGCGTACTGTGAACTTTGGCAACTTTGAGATTGAATCGCTCGGCAACGAGCTTTGCGATGCGCTTAACACGCTCGGGCGCCTCTCGCGGAGATTGAATCTGCAACTCGATCCACTCTGCCTCACTCTCCATACCATAACGCTCATAATGCGGGATGTAGTAGGGATGAGTATAGAGATTGGCGAAGGTGGCATTCTGATCAAATCCCTCAATCAGCAGGCCCTCCCTATCGAAGTCGGTAAAGCCTACAGGGCCGTTCAATTCGTCCATCCCCTTGCTTCTACCCCACTCGGCTACGGTGTCCAGCAATGCCTTGAATACTTTGTAATCATCGATAAAATCGAACCATCCGAAGCGGCACTTCTTGACATTCCACGCCTCATTTGCGCGGTGGTTGATAATGCCCACGATGCGACCAACGATCTTGTCGTTGCGATAAGCCATATAGATAACGTGTTCGCATACTTCGAGCGCCGGATTACTCTTCGGGTCGAAGGTGTTCATCTCGTCAAAGAAAATCGGTGGGCAGTAGTAGGGATTGCCTTTGAAAAGGTCGAGGCCGAACTGTACGAATTTGCGTAGCTGGCGCTTTGAGGTTACCTCTTTGATTATGATCGGATCATTTGACTGAGCCGAGTTGCCTGGGTTTGTAGTAGTCATACAATGTAAAAATTCTTCACTCTAAACGGGACTGATTTGCGTTAATCCCGGAAGTGAAATACACCAAATAAAATGTAAATATATACATTTTTTTCTCATTACGGCACAATTTATGGTTTTTATGGCGGATAAACCACTTAAAAATAGTTTTTACAATGAACCGTACTATGAAAAAAGATGACGCTACAACAGCCGTTTATGGCTCGAAAGAGATGTTGCAACCCGCACCTACAGAGCGAATTCCGCAGCACAAAACAACTCCCGAAATCGCCTATCAGATGGTCAAGGATGAGACCTATGCGCAGACGCAACCTCGATTGAATCTGGCAACCTTCGTTACGACCTATATGGACGAATACGCAACGCGCCTGATGAATGAGGCTATAGGCGTAAACTACATCGACGAGACGGAGTATCCGCGTATTGCGGTGATGTGTGGCCGATGTATTAATATTATCGCCAACCTCTGGAATACCCCCGAGAAGGGTGAGTGGAAGAGTGGTGCACTTGGCATTGGCTCTTCGGAGGCGTGTATGTTGGGAGGCGTGGCCGCTTGGCTGCGTTGGCGCAATCGACGTAAGGCTCAGGGAAAGCCCTACGATAAGCCTAATCTGGTGATGAGTACCGCCTTTCAGGTTGTGTGGGAGAAGTTCTGTCAACTCTGGCAGATCGAGATGCGTACCGTGCCACTCTCGCTCGAGTGCCCTACCCTCGATCCCGAGAAGGCTCTGGCTGCGTGTGACGAGAATACAATCTGCATCGTGCCGATTGCGGGCGTAACTTGGACGGGTCTGAACGACGATATTGAGGCTCTCGATAAGGCGTTGGATGCCTATAATAAGAAGACCGGCTATGATATTCCGATTCACGTCGATGCAGCTTCGGGTGGATTTATCCTGCCCTTTATCAACCCCGAAAAGAGATGGGATTTCCGACTCAAGTGGGTCCTCTCGATTTCGACTTCGGGTCACAAGTATGGCCTTGTCTACCCCGGTCTTGGTTGGGTCGTATGGAAGGATAAGAAGTATCTGCCCGACGAGATGTCATTCAGTGTTAATTACCTTGGCGCCAACATCACTCAGGTAGGTCTTAACTTCTCGCGTCCTGCAGCGCAGATTCTGGGTCAGTACTACAACTTTATCCGCTACGGATATGAGGGCTACTGTGAGGTGCAGCAGAACTCGATGGAGATTGCCCGCTACTGCCACGAGCAGATCGGCAAGATGAAGTGTTTTCGCAACTATTCGGAGCAGGTTGAGAACCCTTTGTTTATATGGTATATGTGTCCCGAGTACGACAAGAAGGCGAAGTGGACACTCTACGATCTGCAGGCTACGCTGCAGCAGAGCGGTTGGATGGTGCCGGCCTATACGATGCCGAAAGATATCGACCATCTGGTGGTGATGCGAGTGGTGGTGCGCCAGGGAATGTCGCGCGATATGGCCGATATGCTCTTGGGTGACATTCGCAATGCTGTGGAGCAATTCGAGAAGCTCGAATATCCCACTCAGTCGCGTATTCACTACGAGAAACAACAGCACCAAAAGGGTAAAGTTTTTACACATTAGAGCGCAAAACGGAGGGACTGCAACGACTTTTTGCCGTTATCGAGCCATAAAAGTGAAAAAAAAAGTTCGATAATTATGGTATAATTAAAAAATGTTGTATATTTGCGCCACGAAAAAGTTCGGGGTGTAGCGCAGTCCGGTTAGCGCGCCAGCTTCGGGAGTTGGAGGTCGCTGGTTCGAATCCAGTCTCCCCGACAATTTAGAGAGCAGCAGAGTTTTAACTCTGCTGTTTTTGTTTGGAGTTTACTTCCGTGCAAGCACGCCGTTTCCTCCAAACAAAATCACCTCTTGCGAGGTCTGCTCTCATTCTTGGGTCGGTTGGTATTCTTGGTA
>JAGBVQ010000199.1 GCA_017630245.1 Alistipes sp.
GATTTCGAGGTTCGTTTACAGAGGTTGCGTGAGCAACGTATAGGCGGAGAAATAGATAGTGGCAAAAAATAAATAGGGCGACCCGAAGAGCCGCCCCGTTTATCTGTGTCAAATATCGTGTTACTTTGCGTATTGAGCCTTGAGTTTCTCGTTCTGACGCTTGAGTGCATCGATTGCCAGGTCGATAGCCTCCTCAAAGGTCTTTGCCCGTTGCTCCGAAACCAGGTCGCTGCCAGGCATATGTAGTGTAATTGTTGCTACTTTATTTCCTTTATCGAAGTCTTTATCAAGCTTAAGAACAACATCTGCTCCTGTCGAGCGCTCTGCAAAACGATCCATCTTTGCCAATTTGTGCTCAACGAATTCGACCAATCTCTTGTCGGCATCGAATTTCACTGTTTGAATGTTTACGTTCATAGTAGTGTTGTTTTATGCGGACTATCCGCGAGTTAATATAAATGTTCCGACTCCTTCAGTGGGGAGCCTCCTATATCACTTCTGTCTTGGGTGTGCTTTTGAGTATACGGCTTGCAGTTGCTGGATGCTGTTGTGGGTGTAGACCTGTGTCGAACGTAACGAGGCGTGGCCCATCAACTCCTGAATGTCTCGCATATCGGCTCCGGCATTCATCAACTGCGTTGCAAACGTATGACGCAGAACGTGAGGACTCTTTTTGCCTTGTATTTGAGCGTCCGATAGCGCGGAGCGGACAAGGCGATAGACCTTAATTCGCGATATTCTGCAACCTTTGACGGTTAAAAATAGTGCTTTTTCTTGAGAATTGCAAATATTTTGCCCTTTAACTGCGTCTAAATAGTTATTTAGAACTGTGCGTACCGAACCAACAATCGGAACTATTCGCTCTTTGTCGCCCTTACCGCGCACCTTCACTGCATCGCGTTGAGCCGACAGATCGTCGATATTGATGCCGATAAGCTCCGAAAGACGGAGTCCGCACTTGTAGAACATCAGCACCACAAGCGCGTCACGTACCTGCTCAAAATCTTCAGACGCGGACTTTTCGGCGGTCTGTTCGAGTACCTGAGTTATGCGGGTTGCGGGGATAGCTGCCGGAAGTCGCTTGGGGCATTTTAAGGCAGCGATGTGGGCAAAGATATCCTCCTTGATGGCTCCACGTTCGCGTAGATAGCCAAAAAATGAGCGCAGGGTCGAGAGTTCGCGATTTATCGATGCGGGGGCGAGCTTATCGGTTTTGGAGCGGTAAAGGATCCAGTCGCGAATATCGTCAGGTTTGGTGTACTGGATCTCGGGTCGGTCGGTGCATACTTTGCCTTTTGCCTCAGCCTCGGCAATGCGTTTTGCCACTACCTCTCGGCGCCACGCGTCGAAGAGGCAGAGGTCGCGTCGGTAGTTGCGCACCGTGAGGGCCGAGTATCGGCGTTCGGATTCGATATATTTCAAAAACTTATGAATCATACTTGCTCCGAGGATTTAGCCCTCTGAAAGCAAAGATACGCAAAAAATCGAAGATTAAGATTTGAACTCTGAGATTTTTTGTTAAATTTGTAGTCTAAAGTGAACTAAACTAAATTTAACTGACTTAATATGAAAAAACTCATCTTTGCAGTTGCCCTCATCGCATTGACGGCCTGCACTTGCAAAAACAATCAGCCTCAGCTTCTCGACAAGGCTGCATTTGAAACCACCGTTGATGGAAAGGATGTATCGCTCTACACCATAAAGGGTGGCGACCTGATTATGCAGGTGACCAACTATGGCGCTCGCGTAGTGTCGCTCTGGGTTCCTGGACGTGATGGCAGCTATGCCGATGTTGAGATTGGATACGAGAATATCGACCGCTATATCAACAACACAGGCGAGCGTTACTTGGGTGCCGTTGTAGGTCCTTTTGCCAACCGTATCGCCAAAGGTCACTTTGTGCTTGACGGCAAGGAGTACAATACCCCCATCAACAATAACGGACAGACCCTCCACGGCGGTATCCTCGGTGTAGACCGCGTTGTGTGGGATGTAAAGGAGCTGACCGAGAATAAAATCGTATTCTTTGTTCAGCTTCCCGATGGTCAGGACGGCTTCCCCGGCAACCGTGAGATTGAGATGGTCTACGAGCTTACTCCCAACAACGAGTTCGCAGTATCTTACAAGGGTACTACCGACGCTCCGACCATTATGAATCTCTCGCACCACTCATTCTTCAACCTTGAGGGCGATGGCGAGGGCACGATTCTTGATCACGTTTTGCAGATTGATGCAGATGCAATCACTCCCTACGACGAGGGTGCAATTCCCACTGGCGAGATTATGCCTGTTGAGGGTACTCCGTTTGATTTCCGTGAGCCTCACGCTATTGGTGAGCGCGTAAACGAGGTGCATCCCCAATTGGCACTCGGTATGGGTTACGACCACAACTGGGTACTGAATCGTGCGGATGATGGTATGGAAGTTAAGGTTGCCGATGTATACTCGCCCAAGAGTGGTCGCGGTATGGAGATTTGGACCGACCAGGTTGGTTTGCAATTCTATGGCGGTAACTTCTTCGATGGCTCGTTCAACAACAAGTTCGGCAAGCCGGTACTCTATCGTGGCTCATTGGCACTCGAGACTCAGGTCTTCCCCGATGCGCCCAACCACCCCGACTTCCCGTCGAGTACCTTGCGCCCGGGTGAGGTTTATACCCACAGTTGTGTATATAAGTTCTATGCAAAATAGAAGTTGCTATGAAAAAGTTTATTTTTACTGCCGTAGCAGCGTTGGCAACGCTCTCGCTCTCGGCACAGACACAAGTTATTGCCCACCGTGGTTTCCACGCACAGGAGGGCTCGGATAAGAATACAATCTCGTCGCTTCTGAATGCCCAGAAACTTGGCGTATATGGTTCGGAGTGTGATATCAGTATGTCGGCAGATGATTCGCTGATGGTTGTTCACGGCTCGCGCCACCCGGATCGCCGCATCCCTGCACCTCATCGTGTACACGTTACCAAGGATGTATATAAGGATATACGTGCCATTTCGTGCAAGGGTGGTAACATCGTTCCCACACTTCGCGAGTACCTCGAGCAGACCAAGAAATACCCCGGAACAAAGCTCGTTATCGAGATTAAGAACCATAAGGAGGATACCCCCGAGCGTCAGAAGTTCTTCACAAAGAAGATTGTGGAGATGGTTGCAGAGTTCGGTCTGGAGAAGCAGGTAGACTATATCGCCTTCTCGCGTATTGTCTGTGATGAGTTGGTAAAGCTTGCTCCCAATAACGAGATCGCATACCTTAACGGTGAGCTCACCCCGGCAGAGTGCAAGCAGCTCGGCTATACAGGTATCGACTACTCGGTAAAGGTGCTTCGTGCACACCCTGAGTGGATTAAGCAGGCGCACGATTTGGGTATGAAGGTAAACGTGTGGACTGTCAACAAGCCTGAGGATATGCAATACTTCATTGACCTGGGTGTGGACTTTATCACCACTGACGACCCGCTCCAGACAATCGAGCTGATCAAAAAGAGCCAGAAGAAGAGCGGCAAAAAGGCTAAGAGAGCTAAGAAATAGAGTGAATATAGATTTATAAATTACATAAAAACCTAAAAACTATGGAAATGAAAGAAAAAGTAGCATCGAAATTTCAGGAGATTTTCGGTGAGGGTGCAGTGATGTACGCATCGCCCGGTCGTATCAACCTTATCGGTGAGCACACCGACTATAACGGTGGCTTCGTATTCCCCGGCGCAGTTGATAAGGGTATCGTTGCAGCTATCAAGTTGAACGGTACCGATAAGGTTCGCGCATACGCTATCGACCTTGATAGCCACTCGGAGTTTGGCCTGAACGAGGAGGATAAGCCGGCAGAGAGCTGGGCTCACTATATCTTCGGCGTTTGCCGTGAGATGCAGAAGAGAGGCGTGAAGGTCGTAGGTTTCGACACCACCTTCTCGGGTAATGTACCCCTTGGTGCAGGTATGTCCTCGTCGGCAGCTCTCGAGAGCACATTCGCATTTGCGCTGAACGAGCTCTGCGATGGTGGTATCGATAAGTTTGAGTTGGCTCGCGTAGGTCAGTCGACCGAGCATAACTACTGCGGCGTTAAGTGTGGTATTATGGACCAGTTTGCGTCGGTATTCGGTAAGGCAGGTAACTTGATGCGCCTCGACTGCCGCTCGATGGAGTTTGAGTACTTCCCCTTCAATCCCGAGGGTTACAAGCTCGTTCTGCTTGATTCGGTTGTTAAGCACGAGTTGGTAGGCTCGCCCTACAACGACCGTCGTGAGTCGTGCGAGAGAGTTGCTAAGGTGCTGGGTCAGGAGTTCCTGCGTGGTGCTACAATGGAGCAGCTCGAGGCCGTTAAGGATCAGATCTCGGAGGAGGACTACCGCCGTGCTCGCTACGTTATCGGCGAGGAGCAGCGCGTACTCGATGTTTGCGCAGCACTCGAGAAGGGTGACTACGAGACCGTAGGTAAGCGTATGTTCGAGACCCACTGGGGTATGTCGAAGGATTATGAGGTTAGCTGCGAGGAGCTCGACTTCCTGGCAACCGTTGCTGAGGAGTGTGGCGTAACCGGTTCGCGCATTATGGGTGGCGGATTTGGTGGTTGCACAATCAACCTCGTGAAGGAGGAGCTCTATGACGCGTTTATCGCAGAGGCTAAGGCTCGCTTCAACGAGAAGTATGGTCACGAGCCGAAGGTATACGCTGTGGTTATTTCGGATGGTTCACGCCGTCTGGAGTAAATATTTCACTCCCTTAGATAAAAGAGGCTGACTAAAATTTAGTCAGCCTCTTTTAATATATATAGCTATTATTACAAGCCGCGAACGTGCTTCTCCCAAGCCCAAGCCGATGCAAGGGTGTCATCGAGCGAACGCTCTGCCTTCCAGCCGAGCTCCTCGTTAGCAAGCGATGTGTCGGCCCAGATAGCCACAACATCGCCCGGACGGCGAGGTGCTACCTTATAGTTGAGTTTGAGATCGTTCACGCGCTCGAAACCGCGTACCAACTCGAATACCGAGACGCCATTACCGGTACCTACGTTGAAGATCTCATAGCGAGTCTTGCTCTTGCCATCTACCATGCGAGCGATAGCCACAACGTGAGCCTTAGCCAAATCTACAACGTCGATATAGTCGCGCAAGCACGAACCATCGGGAGTCGGGTAGTCGTCACCGAAGATGCTAAGGCACTCGCGTACACCTGCAGCGGTCTGGGTGATGAAGGGTACCAGATTCTGCGGTACACCACGCGGAAGCTCGCCGATGAGTGCCGAAGGGTGAGCACCGATGGGGTTGAAGTAGCGCAATGCGATACCGTTAAGGCTCTCGTATGCGTTTACCGAGTCTCGCAGGATATCCTCACACATCTGCTTTGTATTGCCATAAGCCGAGGTTGCCGGCTTGCGGGGAGTCTGCTCGGTTACGGGAAGCTGATCTGCCTCGCCATAAACGGTAGCCGACGACGAGAATACGATGTTGTGACGATTGAACTCACGCATCAGGTTGATGACGTTCATAAACGAGAGAAGGTTGTTGTGGTAGTACTTCATCGGATCTGCAACCGACTCACCTACAGCCTTGAACGCTGCGAAGTGGATGATCGAGTCGAACTCGTACTGCTCGAAAACCTTGCGGAAAGCCTCGGTGTCGCAGCAGTCAACATTCACGAACGGAACGTCAATACCGGTGATCTTGCGTACACCCTCCACACCGCTCATATCGCTATTCGAGAGGTTGTCGGCAATCACCACATCAAAACCTGCGTTGATTAACTCTACTGCAGTGTGTGAGCCGATGTAGCCGGCGCCACCACTAACTAAAACTGTCTGTTTCATTCTATCTCTTTTTTAAGTTGTAATCTCTAAAACTCTCAGGCCTAACTCATTCGGCGAGTTGGTGGAGATGCAAAGTTATGAATAAAAAGTTAGAAACCTAAAAATGGCTCTTCAATTTCATCGCTTTGCTTCTACTTTTTACGTAGTGCATCAATAAAGTCGGGGTGGAGTGTCCACAGATTTTCGGTCTGCAGCCACAGCTGACGAGCCAGCACCTGACGGCTCGGCGTATCGGCCTCCAATCCTCGCAGATACTCCTCATCGGCAGGGTGTTGCTCGGCGCAGAACTCCTCGAGGAGGTGTTTGTGTTTGGAACTGAGCACGCGGAACTCTCCGTCGGAGATGACACTTGTCGAGCGAAACTCAGCCCACAAAGTGAGGAGATGTTTTTCGGGTTGCTTGTCCGAGATATCATTCGAGATATCATCGAAGAGCTCGTACTCCTCCATTGCGATATAGCAGAAGGCGAGCGTTGTGACGCAACCCGTATGATCCTCGGGGTCGAGGTCGAGCAACATCTCAAACATACCGGCTGCCATCTCGAAGTCGTTGATAAGGAAGTGGTCGATGGCCGAGGCGTAGACCATCTCAAGGGCTGCGCGTGTGTTGCTGTGTTCCCACTCGAGCGTCATCTCCTCATCTTCGGGCAGAATCTCCACGATGCGCTGGAATGCGTGGAAGCGCTCGTTGCAGGCCGCCTCGACATCACCCTCCTGCTCTTGCAGTTGGTAGGAGTGGCGTAGAATCGCCGAGAAGTCATACTCGCCACGACCCTCAATTTCGAAGGTCTGATTTGGTGTCGGATTAAGTGAAAAATTACTCTGCTTTGCCATAGTTTTTACGAATGCGAAGTGCTACCGCAATGGTTATTATAATTGTTACTACACCGCCCAAAATGTAGGCTAAGGCTCTGTTCTCCAAGCCGAACATCAGCGGCGACACGAACATATAGCTTGTGCATACATAACTCATAAACAGAGCCGGTATTAGTGCGATAATCTGAGGTTTGCGTCGCTTTGCGAGGTAGGCTACAATAGCCCATAAGGTGATGGCTGCCAGCGTCTGGTTACACCACGCAAAGTAGCTCCAGATAGTCTGGAATGGCAATGCAAAGATGATGAACAGACCTGCCGCAAAGAGCGGAAGGCTAATGTAGATGCGTTTGCGAAGGCTCTTCTGCTCGATGTGCAGGAAGTCGGCAACGATCAATCGAGCTGAGCGGAATGCGGTATCTCCCGAGGTTATGGCGCACGCGATAACTCCAATAATGACCAGCGTAGCGATAGCAGGACCGAGCGTCTCGGTGGCAATCATATCGACCAGCACGGCAGCATTACCCTTGTTGGCAGCGATAGCCTCGTTGAGCCCCTCGACTCCGCCCCAGAAGGCCATAGCTATTGCGGCCCAGATCAGTGCAATGATACTCTCGGCAATCATCGCTCCGTAGAATATCGAGCGACTCTGCTTTTCGTTGGTGATGCAACGCGCCATAAGGGGCGACTGTGTTGCGTGGAAACCCGAAATGGCTCCGCAGGCGATGGTCGTAAAGAGCATCGGTACGATGGGGAACTTCTTGGCATCGGCGATCATATTCCTTAGCGAGGTAAGCTCCGGAATTCCATATTTGTCGCTCTGGGTGAGAAGAACGACGAGAATGCCGACTGCCATAACCAGCAATGCCAATCCGAAGATGGGGTAGAGCTTGCCGATAATCTTATCGACAGGCAGTAGCGTCGCAAGAATATAATATATAAGTATAACCGCAAGTATTGCCAGCAACATCCAGGTGTAGTCTCCAAAAGCTATCACCTCCAATGAGGGAATATCCAGACGATAGTCTATAAGATTTGCCGGTTGAGAGAGAAATACGGCTCCGACCAGCGTCATCAGCAGCACCGAGAAGATTCCCATAAACTGCTTTGTGCGTTGGCCGAGATACTCGCCGATGATCTCGGGAAGACTCACGCCATTGCTCTTGAGCGACATAACACCCGATATCATATCGTGCATTGCACCGACGAAGATGCCTCCAAGTGTGATCCATAGGAATGCCACAGGGCCGTAGGCGGCTCCGAGCAACGCTCCGAAGATAGGACCGAGACCTGCGATGTTGAGTAGCTGGATCAGAAAGATCTTCCATCGTGGCAGAGGAATGTAGTCTACACCGTCATAGTGTGTTGCCGAGGGGACCGGGTTGGTCGATTTGAGATCGCATACTCTCTCCAGGTAGCGACCATAAGTGAAGTAGGCCGTTATGAGCAGCGCCAAACAGATGAGAAACGTAACCATATCAGTGTGTTAAAATTTCTACGCTTATCGTAAAATCTACAAACAAGCTATTCGTTAGGCGAATATAGTTAAAAAGTGTCAGAAAATCGCACTTTTTCTCAATTTGAGCAGATGTTTTTTAATTAAATCGGATTTTTTTACGATATTTGCACTCCGAGTGGGCCTGGAGCCTACGGTAGGCCGAAATAGCTCAGCGGTAGAGCACTTCACTCGTAATGAAGGGGTCCCGGGTTCAAATCCCGGTTTCGGCTCAAAGCGACAAGGATGACCGGTGGTCATCCTTGTCGCTTTTTTTTATAGAATCCGAGATGCGAACTCTTGTCAATTTCGACAAAAAAAAGGATCGACCTCGAGGGCCGATCCATATTTGCCAGAGGGTTGTATTGCCATCTGAATTTTAATATCCGTTCTTCTTTGCCTTAAGCTCGGGAGCCAGATCCTTCTGGATGTCGCTTTCGAAGTGACGGTTGATTGTGTCGGCCAAACTCTTGGCAATAGCCATTCGGCGTGAATCCCACAAGCAGGCACTCCACGCTACTCGAAGCACGATGTTGTTATCGCACCCCTTGCACTCTTCGAACTTGCGGAGATAGATATTCTTGTTTGTGCAGGTGTGGTATCTCTGGTGGTCGGAATCCAAACCGAACTCCTCCATCATCTTCGCCGAAGCCTCCTCGTAGAATGCGCGGTATGCCGCCATATCTTTTACAAAGAGGTCCTCGCCCTCGAAACGCTCATCGCCCATTGCACCACCTGCCGAGTAGTGGAAGATAGTCGGATATGTGGGCTCATTTGCACCGCTGGCCACCATAATAGTCAGAGTCCAGCTGCCCTCACGCGCTGTAAGCTGCTCGATATCCTCCATAAAGAAGTGGAGATTCTCCTCCTGAGTGTAGCGATCGGCAAAGGTGTAGTACGAGTAGAATGGGCGCATAGTACCGATCTCACGGCTAACATAGTTAAAACCACCCAATAGTGCTACATAGTATGCGAAGTTGCCGATACAGGGATCAATGAAGCTGTTAGGTGCAATGATAGTTACCTTCGAGCCACGGTCAATGCAACAACCATAGGGGCGATTGACCACAAAGTGCTCAACAGCAAGCCTATCCTGCGGACGCTCATCCGCGGTTTGAGTAGCGGCGAGATTGATCAATCGGAACTCATCAGAGTTCTCCACCGCATCGAAAATATCATCCGTAGTCATACCCATTCGCGCCTGAATGTCGCTAATGGAGTGGTATGGCGGTATCATCCAAAGCCTTGTTGGGCGGTCAAATCGACTGACGTACATATGACGCAGACTCTTGATATTCTTCTTGGTATCCTCCTTGTGCAACTCCTGTGCCATCGCCTCCGAGAAACCTGCGCCGATAAGTCCGGCAGGTACGGCGAAGAGAGCGATTCCGAGTAGACCGATAATGCAGGCGATGATACGACCGGCGAATGTGATGGGAGGAGTGTCGGCAAAACCTCCCGGATCGCCGATGTACTGTGCAAAGGCCCACACTACCGAGTTTATGCCGTTGCTGTAGACCTCGGGCTGCGCTGCGTGTTCGTAGAAGAAGAGCACGAACGAGAGCATAAGCGTAACAATTACAAGGAATTGCAATGAGATGAACATCTCTTTTGCCTTCGATGTGAATGCCTGCTGTAACATCCTGAACGAGCGCATATAGCGGAATACACGCAGGAGTCGCAGTACACGCAACGACTTGAGCATTGCGTAGGGTAGCGGGATGAAGAGCGAGACGTAGAAGGTGTAGGTCGAGAGAATATCGACCAATCCGTAGAAGCTGAAGCAATACTTCACTCTGCCCCAGAAACCCTTATACTCCTCATCGAGCTCGTCAGCCGCCCAGATGCGCAGCGACACCTCGATGGTGAAGGCGATGACCGTAATCAGGTCGATAACTTGGAGTACGCGCTCGCAGAACGGCGACACCTCGAAAGTCGAGATAAATACCGAGAGGGTACTCAGACAGATTAGGCCGATAATGGCATAATCGACGTAGTTTTCCCACTGCTTTGTGCGCAGATTGCTGTCGAAAACTCTCGCAAGCTGTTTTTTGAATTGTTCGGTTTTAGTCATTTTTGATATCTTCAATTATTGTTTGGATCGCAGTGCTGTTATTTCGTATTAGTCCACATAATCCTGCATACCGAAGTCGTGACCTTCTTGACGTTTTTCCATTTCGTAAGGAATCTCCACCGGTCGCTCAGGCTCGAGAATCTCGTGGAAGCAGTCGGCAATAGTCTTGGTTGCCGATCCCCAGCGATTGTCAAATATCCACACGAAAGCCTCTACGCGCAGTGTAAAGATATTTGATGCGGTGATGTGGTGACCAATATTCTGTTTACCAATCGCATACCACTCGTTTTTGTCGCAATTGTAATCAAATCTCTCCTTAAATGTCTGCTCCATATGATTGTAGAGCGCATCGAATGTCTTGTAATCTTTTACAAGGCTTGTAGGATCGTTGTATGATGAGTCGTGCTTCGTGCTATTATAGCAGAAGTGGAACTGCGTAGGGCGGCTTCTTAGTCCAGTCGCTTCGAGTATGGGAATTACCCAACTATCGGGACGATCGGCAAGTTTTTTCAAATCCTCGATAAAGAGAGGCAGGTTCGGACACTTTGTACCATCTGGTATATTGTAGTATGATGTAGGATTGTCTATATCGGATTCAATCTCTTTGGCAATATAGTTAAATCCTCCCAACTTGGCAATATGATATGCCAACCAACCGGTAGCAGGTTCAGTGTGACCCGATGTGCTGACAATTGTAACCTTTGAGCCTCGATCAATGAAGGTGCCATACGGGCGATTCCTGACAAAGTTAATAATTACCAATTTCGATTCGGGATGATCTGCGTTATTTACCGAATTTGCCAAATCGTAGATATGTAGACAATCCGACTCCTTTACAGTTTCAAGAATATCCTCATAGGGGATAAATTTACGGGTAATAATGGTATTAACCTCCTTATATCGAGGAGAGAAGAAGAGATTGGTGTGCTGTTGATCCTTTACGAACTTGAAGGAGTGAATAATGCTCGAAATATTGCGTTTAATCTTCTGCGAGAGCTTCTCATCCTCCATAGCCTCCGAGAAACCGGCACCGATAAGTCCGGCGGGCACGGCGAAGAGAGCGATTCCGAGCAGACCGATAATGCAGGCGATAATACGACCGGCGAATGTAATCGGTGGAGTATCAGCAAAACCTCCCGGGTCACCAACATACTGAGCGAATGCCCAAACAACCGAGCGAATACCATTGTCGTAGACCTCGGGCTGCGCTGCGTGCTCGTAGAAGAAAAGCACGAACGAGAGCATCACGGTCACAACCACCAAGAACTGCAATGATACGAACATCTCCCTCGATTTTGACGTGATTGCTTGCTGTAGAAGCTTGAACGAGTGCATATAGCGGAATACACGCAGGAGTCGCAGCACACGCAACGACTTGAGCATTGCGTAGGGTAGCGGGATGAAGAGCGAGACGTAGAAGGTGTAGGTCGAGAGAATATCGACCAACCCGTAGAAGCTGAAGCAATACTTCACTCTGCCCCAGAAACCCTTATACTCCTCATCACTCTCGTCGGCTGCCCAGATGCGCAGCGACACCTCGATTGTGAAGGCGATGACCGTAATCAGGTCGATAACTTGGAGTACGCGCTCGCAGAGGGGCGATACCTCGAAAGTCGAGATAAATACCGAGATGGTACTCAGGCAAATCAGGCCGATGATGGCATAATCGACGTAGTTTTCCCACTGCTTTGTGCGCAGATTGCTGTCGAAAACTCTCGCAAGTTGTTTTTTGAATTGTTCGGTTTTAGTCATTTTTGATATCTTCAATTATTGTTTGGATCGCTTTAATCATAGCCTCGAGAGGCATTGTGGGTTTATTGATCTTAGCCGATGGCTGCCCTTCGTAGAGGGGTAGGTGTACGAATATTGCCCACATCGAGGGTCGCTCCCGGCAGAGAGTCAGCGCCTCGAAATAGAGACGATTACAGACATAAAGACCTGCCGAGTTGGAGATCTTTACCCCAACACCTGCAGCCTCAATTGCCGAGCGGAGACGCTTTATCGGCATTGTCGTAAAGAGAGCCGCCGGTGCATCGGGCGAAATGGGCTCCTCGTTAGGCATATAGCCGTCATTGTCGGCATTTGTGGCATCCATCAGGTTGAGCGCCACTCGTTCCAATCTTACGCTATCGCTATTGCCCGCCTGACCGAGCATTATAGCAACATCGGGATTATGCTCCTCGACGGCTTTGCGCAGAGCCCCACCTACACGCATAAAGCTGACGGGAAGTTGCTCTACAACCACATCGCACCCAACAACACCGCGAGTGGCTACCTGTTCGGCAACCACCCACGATGAGTTTTCGCTGTAGTCCAAAAACGGTTCAAAGCCGGTGAGCAGAATCTTCATAATGAGTTGCTATTGCTCCCTATTTATTTAATAAGAGTGTATTGATATACTAAGTTATTTAGCAATTTTCTACTTTGTAGTTTAATCTATCGCGCAGAACATCGAGCAACTTCGAGAACTCTGCCGGTCGACCTTGAACGGTTGTGGGCCACTGTGATGTTAGAACAACCCTCTTGTCGGCAAGCTGAATTGTGGGAACGTCGGGGCGACGACCAAAGAAATCTACAGCACCTTTTTCGGATAGCTTTTTGAGGTACTCCTCGTAATCCAAAAATACGGTATCCATATTTTTCTTGAAAGCAAATGCCTCCTTGAGTTGCTCGTGGGTAGTGCCCGGGTGCTCCGAAAGGTAGAACATTACAACATCGTTGACGAACTCCTTCTTCGTTGAGTAGACCTTACCATTGAACTTATACGACGAGGTGTCGCGGTTGAACTTGGTAGGTTTCTTGATAGGACCATCGAATGCCTTGAGATTTGTTACAGCCGAGAGCTCGAGGATCGCGGTTATGATATCGCCTAATTGATCGTCGTTGTTGACCAGCTCGGCAATCTTGTTGAGTAGCGACGAAACGCTGAATACGCGATTGCTCAAGAAAGTCTCCTTCTGGCACATACGGAATACCACCTTCTCCCACTCCTCGTCAAACTCCTCGGTCGAGTCAAGTACATCGTACTCCTGCTCAGTCAGCGGACGCAACTTTAACTTCGAAGCGACCTTCTCGTTCCAAGACTTGAAGTTTGGCGACTCGGTAAGTTGGTTGTAGATGTAGGGGTAGGCGATCTGGATGCAGACCATTGCATAGTTGAGCATCTTGCTCAAACGATCTTGTGTATGGCCTTCGCCGTCGTTCTGCTTCTTATTGATAATCGAGATTAGAGCGAGGGTGTTTGTCAAACGTTTAAGAGAACGGGGATTGCTTCCGACCGAGAGTCGGGTAATCTCCGAGAGAGTCTCGGCAAGGGTTATATCCTGCAGCTCATCGTTGCTGAAGAACTCGATCTTGCTGAGCGCATCCACAAGGAACGTATCGACATTGTACGATGCTACGGGCATCGAGAAGGGGAGCTGGATAATCTTATCGAAGAATGAGCGGAACTCACGCTCGTTGGCGTCGGTCAGCTCGCCGAACTTCGGCTTCAGGCCCTTGATAACCACATCGTAGTCGATTGCCAGCACAAAGACACACTTCTCGAGGTCGAAGATGTTCTTCAGCAGCTCCAAAATCTCTACTGCCACGGGCGGGTCAATTCGGTCAAGGTCATCGATATAGAAGATAAATCCCTGCTTCGAAGAGTCTTTGTCAAGAGCGTCGGCGATCAACTTTTCGATCTCCTCCTTCAGTTGCATAATATCTGAAGACGAACTCTCTCCATTATCAAGCACATCATCAACCAGCCCCGAGTCGATACCTACGGCACCTACGGCAGCCTTCGTGCCGGCAATGGCCATCTTCTTGAAGAGGCTTCCGATCTTCTTCTTGCTCTCATCCCACTTATGCTCGTTGGGGTTGAGTGCACCAATCTGGTTGATAATGCCCTCCAGGATTGACATAATTGCCTGCGAAGGTGTCTTCATTAGCGAGTACTGCCAAGTGTTGATCCAAATGGGGAAATAGGGCGCATTATCCACATCGCAGAGATTGTATCTCAATAGATTCATCAGCGATGTCTTACCACTTCCCCACTCGCCCTGCAGAGCGATTGTGATAGGGGTATCGGTTAGTTTAATATACTCAATTAGAGCGTCTTGATATACTTGGATGCCAAATAGGTCATCTTGTGTATGTTTACGAGGGACATCAATAATGCTTGATTTCATATCTTTTACTATTTTTTAGGGTTGTTAATTTGCCAAGCCACGCCGAAACTTACTGCCCAGCAGTTCTTGGGGTTGCAAAGGTTAAGGTCGGCAGCCAAGTCGAGTTGAACCCTCTCGCCTACCATATAGTTAAAGCCAAAGTCTGCGCAGTAGCCGTTGCCGAGTTGCGAGAAGTAGTTGTGGCTCTCGGCGAAACAGCCAAGGCGGTCGGTGATTGAGAATCCGAGGCAGAGCGCAAGGAATGTGGTCGAATGAGCAGTCGCACCATCCCACTCTGCACCAACGTTATAACCAATGCTCAACCAGTCGTTTACGGGATTCTCGAAGAGAAGATAGAGCGACGGCGCCAAATGCTCGACAACAAAACCCGAATTTCCGGTCTTGGGAATTGCGAGGTTTGCAAGCACCGAAACTGCCGGAATCGCACCACGACCCTCGAAGCAGGCGATCTTGGTTCCTACGTTTAAGCCCGCAAAGGCTGCACGCCAACTCTCGCCACCGTTGTAGATGAGCGCATCTCCTCCGAGTCGCACCTCCATACCGTCGAACAATCCGTAACGAAGTAGGGTATTGCTGAATGTGAATGTGCCACTCGCACCATCGCCGTCATACTGCACGCCCTGCTCGAGCTGTACGACCTTATGGCCGACCGTTGAGGGACCGGTTGATGCACCGGGTCTATCTGCCGTAAATTCAACCTCTTGCGCCGTAGCAACCAATGCGCACACCGAAAGAAAAAGTGTGCTTAAAAGCTTCTTAATCATAACTATATCTTTCAAAAAGTAGAGAGGCGCTCAACGAGCGCTCAGATTACAAAAATTCTCACACAAGGGGGTTATCCTCTGTTGTAGGATATCCCCCTTGTCGATATTTATAAAAGTTGAGGAGCCGAAGGCTTAGAAGATCGAGCCGCTGCAGATTTTCTTGATCTCCTCAGCGCCAACCTTCTTACAACCCGCATTCTTTGCCCACTCGTTTGCGCTGGTCAATGAGCCGCCATTGAAGAAGTCTCCGATGGGGAAGTAGTTTGCGTGGCCGTTGTAGTTGCATACGCCAATCTGGCAAGCGATACCCAACTCCTTCCAAAAGTAATCCTCGATATTCTGAACCTTGGTTCTGCCGTGGATCGAAATCTCCTTTGTCGAGATCTTCTTGCGAACCTCCGAGATACGACGTGCGGTGTTGATACCTCTAACATTCACAAACTTACCACGATCCTCATCAACGATAAAGCAGAGAGTCAGATACTCAAACTTCTTCGAGAACTCCTTCTGTACGGTCTGGATAATCTTGTTACCGTTTACGGTAATCTCGCCACCTACCTTCGGAGCGGGCTTAGCAGCTGCAACCTTCTTTACGGTAGTCTTGGCAGCCGTAGCCTTAGTGGTTGTACTCTTCTTTGCTGCGGGTTTTGCGGCAGCCTTAGTAGTGGTCTTCTTTGCAGTTGTAGCTTTCTTGGTTGTTGAAGTTGCCTTCTTGGCAGTTGTCTTCTTAGTTGTAGTAGCCATTTTTAATATTTTAAGTTTAGTAATATCGACTCTTTTTCGCGTTGGTTAATTCGATTTTGCTCTGCCGACAAAGCTCTACTACTTCTTTTTCTTCGACTCTTTCGCGTGTTCGGCGATTGAGTCTATGATGGAGTCTTGGTTCTCTTGTACAGCTTTTGAGATATTGTCTATAACGGTTGTGTCATCATCGCCGACAATCTTGATATATTGCTGTTTGGTTTGCTCTTGAATTTCAGGTGTAATGGAAGACGCGAGAGCCCTCAAACTTGCCATAATAGCAATTCCGTCATCCGCATATCCAATTCCAACAAAGATATCCGGGATTAAATCGGTCGGAAGAATAAAGTATGCCAAAGGAGCGACAATTATCATTTTGTCCTTAACTGTCGTATTTGGCGACTTCATCAGGTTGTAGAGCATCATTACCGGATAGATCACTACAGCACCGGCCTTCTTTACGCTCTTCTTAATCTTCTCGTCGAGTTTGTTGTCTGAGTACCACTGCTTGAGCTTGTCGCTATTGTTAGCAATGAACTGCGCAACCTTATCTCGGAGTTCGTGAGTTGAGCCAGCCAATTTCTTGTCTTGTTCATTGCCCTCCTGCGGTAGCTCATCAGTTACCGACTCAGAGTCTGTACTCTTCTTAAACATCGTCGAAAGTGACGATGAAGCGTTCGAGACAGCCTCCGAAGCCTTCGAAAAGTCGATGCTCTTCAGTTTGTCAGTGAATTTCAGTGCCATAACTATCGGTTTTGACCAATAATGTTTCTTACTTTCTTCGGCCTGTTATGGCTTTCAAAATTGCGCCGCCAATCTTGCGCTCCAGACCCTGCTTTGTAGTGGGGATACCGGTCTTCTTGGCGATCTTGGTCTTGAGCCCCGTGATACCCACGGCACGCTTAAGCGAAAATGATAATCCTGGAATCTTCATAACGTTATAGTTTTTGGTTGTTTGTAAATAGCACTTTAGCTAATAATTCGGAGTAGAAATTTTTGTCTACTTATTAGCAACCTTGTTAACAATAAAGACAATTAGCATAAAGAGTAACTTAAAAGGCAGAAGCAATGTTTTGAAAATGCCTGTAAGCATACCCATACCCTCTTCAGCTTGTGCGCGAGCCTTGCCCTCTTTTGTTCTGCGATCGTATTTCAGTGCCATAATTTTTAGTTTTTAAGAGTAAGATATTGGGTTTGAGTAAAACTTTTGTGATATGTGGGGCGGTCAGGCCCCACATACCTTTATCGTGGGGTTAGTTAGCCTTTAGCTCAACATACGAGAAGCCCAGACCCTGAAGGAAAGTCTTCAGACGCTCCTGGCCGCTCTTGTCGGCCTTCTCGAGCAGACCCGACTCCAACGAGTTGGCAGTCAGCGTTTCGCGGTAGTCGGCCTGAAGAGCAGAGACCTCATCGTGGCTCCACTTGCCCTCCTCGACATACATCTCGTAGTTCGAAGGATTGACAATCACATCGAAGATCTCAGGCTTGGGTACAACGAGCGAAATCGAGTCGCCATTGATCTTGATCTGGTCGGCGGGGATCTTGCTCAGATCGTAACCTGCGCGAACGGTGCCCTTTGCCACGATTACCAGCTCGCTATAGACCGAGTCAGCCTCGATGTTAGCCAACTGCATCAGCTTATTCTGCTTGCCGGCCTCGACCTTGCTGCTCTTGAGCACAGCCTCCTCATAGTAGCAGGCGCTGGTGAACTCCGAGATTGTGCGGATCTTCTCAACGACATTAGCTGTCTGGTCGATGGTCGGACCCTTGGATGTGTACTTCACCATCGCAAAAATGCCTCCGGAGAGCGCCGCTATTGCGAGCGTTGTACCCAGAATCGGGAGCAGAGCGGTTCCGATCGAGCCTGCAGCGGCTGTAGCTGCGCTTCCGATTGCAGCTTTTGTTGTGCTGGTTGCAACGCTCTTGATGGTGTTGCCGGTAGCCTTAAATGTCTCACTTGCTGCACTCTTTATTGCCTCCTGGGTTGTGGCAGATGTGCCATTCTCGATATTGTTGACAGCTTTGCCGGCAAACATCTTCAGAATCTTAATAATTAACTCTTTCATTATTTTGCCTCCTCCTCTTTAGGTTCAACAAATTGTACATTGATCTTCTCGAAACCGACCTGTGCCAGCAGTGCCTCGAAGAACATCTGAGCGTTCTTCTTTGCATCCTTCAGGATGCCGAGGTTTGCGGCGTCAGCCAAGATCGCCTCCTCGCCCTGACGGAGCAGCTCGTTGCGATCCTCGGCCGTGAAGTCGAAACGGAGTGCGCCTACCTTCTCGTACTCCAACTTGGCCTGCTCGGGCGGCATATTGAATGCGAGAACCTTGGGCTGGGGCAGGGTGATAGTGATCTCTTTGCCCTTGATCTTGACATCCTTCTTCGAGAACTCGGCCATATCGATGCCGGCCTTCATTGTCGCGCGACACGTGAAGAGAATCTTGCGGTCGCCGATGGTGTAGAACTTTGTGTCTGAAGCCTTGATGATTTTGGCAATAGTGTACTCCACCGTGCCCAGCTCCGACATCTCGGTCACGACACCTAATTTATCCATCGCGGCCTTCTTCACAGATCTGTTGCATCCTGTGGTCAGAAGTGTAGCCACTGCGAGTGTCAATAGTAAAACTTTCTTCATCTTATTTGTTTTGGGTTTGAGTAAATCTTTTGTGATATGTGGGGCGGTCAGGCCCCACATACCTAAGTTGATAATTACTCGCGACCTGCAGCAGCCAGAGTAATATCGTTGCTCGAGAGCTTAGTGTCGTCAGCGTTAGCTACCTGAACACCGATACCGTAGAGCTCAGCGATCTTCTTCTCGAAGTTGCCAACCTTAAGGTTGCCACCAACTACGAGCTCGCCACCCTTCTTGCCCTCAGCACGGATCGAAGCCAATGTTGCGTCATCATCAGCGAATGCGCCCTTGCACGACTCGCTCTTGTAAACGCGCAACGATGCGCCAAAACACTCCTTGAATTTAGCCTTCAAGCTCTTGACCTTCATACGGCCATCCAATTTGAAATCTGCCATAATTTTTAAGTTTTTAATGGTTAATAAAAAGTGAATTTATAGTTAGACTATAATTTGTTGTTTTGCTTAAACTTATTTGATATCTTTTACAAGGCGAACACCGAAACCTTTGTGCTTTTCTGTATACCAAGTACCATCACTTCTTCCATAGAATGCAGAGGTCTTATAAACACTTGTTGTTGCTAACCATATGGTCCAAATACCGACCACGAAACTTTTTTCTTCTCTTTTGCCGAGCGTCGGCATAAATACCACACCAATGGCCTCGAGTTGGCTCCACTGCTCTGCCGAGTATGTGTTGTCAGAGTATTTGTCGGTTGTTAGATCAATAGAGAGACGCAGACGATTATCCCAGAAATTATCCGGCATAAGCATATAGCCCTCCACTCCGCATACGGTACAGCGCACCCTAAGTTTTGCAGCATTTGGTCGCTTGGATGTTAAATACTCCCACTCAGCTTTTGTCGGAGTTCTCCAGATTCCCTCTTTGTTGCCGCCATTGGTGATAGGGTTGTAAACGCCCCAGTCGAAATTAGTGCCGTCGATATTGCCCGATGCCGGGCCATAATTAGAGTCATCTTTATCTGTTTCGGTAGGCTGACAACCCATATAGCCCGAAGTTCCCCAGCCGAAGAGGTCGATCCAGCCGTCGTAGTTCGGAGCAATCTTCTCGTTATCCTTACCTATAATATCATACTGCTTCTCTGCGAAACGGAACTCATACTTGGCGGGGTTAAACTGCAACAATCCGCGCGAGAAGCAGATTTTACGACCACTGCTATCCACCGTAAACGCTCCCGAGAGAGCACCATCGTTCTTCGATGCAGGTGCTGCAGCCTTTGCTTTCTCGGCCTCGGCCTGCGCCTTCTTGAGTGCCTCCAACTCGGCTCTTGCAGCCTCAGCCTCTGCTTGAGCCTTCTTCAGCGCCTCCAACTCAGCCTTTGCAGCCTCGGCCTCTGCTTGCGCCGCAGCAGCCTCGGCAGCAGCACGCGCTTTAGCCTCCTCGGCAGCCTGCGCTTGGGCTCTAGCCTTTGCCTTCGCCTCCTCCGCCTCAGCTCTTGCTTTCTCAGCCTCCAAATTAGATATTTCCGGACTCTTCTCAGTCTCCTCGTCGCGCTGGTAGGCTACCATATCCTCCATATCGGCCTTTGTGGCATTCTTCTTCACTTTGCCGGCAGCAGCCAATGTGAGCCCGTCAAGTACAGCTACCCAATCATCCTGAGTGTATACCTTGACCTTAAGACCGAACTCAGCCTCCATACGCTCGATAAATGAGCCTACGGTAAGATTAGCTTGGCATTCAAACTCACCCTCATTAGTAAGGCCAAGTTCGCCAAGAGTTGCACTGTCCTCAGCCTGGCTACGACCCGCATAGAGACGCATAGTAGCGCCGAAGCGAGCTTTGAAAGCGCTCTTCAACTCCACTGCGGTCATACCCTTATTCAGCGAGAGATCAGAATCGTCTGTGGCTGTAGCAGGCGTCTCCTCAACGTTCGCAACTTCTTCAACCACAAAAGGTGCGGCTGCTTCAAAGAACTTGTAGAATGCCAGCAAGTTATCTGCATACCAATTTACTAATTCTGAGGTCGGCTTATCGATTGAGGTGGTAAGAGTCAACGCCCACTTAGCTTTGTTTCTTGCGCCCTGCTTCATCTCGGCAGTGGTGCAAATATGGCCTCTGGGAGCACTATCGACAATTGCCATAATGGCGTCGCGAGCAGCCTCGCCTCCATAGGTCTCTATGCAGACCCACGCAAACTCTCCTCGCGGAGAGTATCCCGCCCAATAGGCGATATTCTTCTTGTGGGTCTTTGATGCAAATGATATGTAAGGTCTACCCTTAGGACAGGTTATGCGATTCTGTACAACATCCAACTTTGATACGACATCTGCCCACATTGCATCTGTATCAACTGTACCGTTACCTGATGTTTCAACAACATCCTCATCTTCTATCTCATTAGCAAATGAGAATAATTTCTTAAAAAATCCCATAATTTATAAATTTAAGGTTATTAGTTTGTCTGTTAAATATCGTTCTGTCAAATAGTTACTATCTGGTAGTAAAACTCGACTCCGTCAATCTTTCGGCTGTGCCACTCGATTCGGTACTCCTTCTCGACCTCGAAGTCGGGGTGGCTCTTGGCGCAAGTGCTCTCGGGGTTTGCCCAATGCTTGGCCCTCGAGTGCGTGCCCTCGTTCATATTCAGCAACGTGTTGTTCGAGTTGGCTCGACTCGCCTTTGTATATAGAGCGTCGTTGGTCACGAAGACCGCCAATCCACCCTTGACCCTCTCGAAACGGTTGCGTACCAGCTCCACGCGGCGCACATCCTTCCAGAAGTCGTACATACCCAAATCTTGTGCGCCCTGATTCTTCATCACGACAACCTTGTCGTGCAGAGCCTCGTCAAAGCGAGTGATCTGACGCTCGACCTTTCGGGTCTTGTACTTCAGCTCGACGGGGCAATACTCGCCATTGCGCTTGACTACGATATCCAATCGCAACTCGCTATCCCAGATGTAGTTATCGAGCTCGCTCTGCGGAACGTAGTACTCCACATCCACGTCATCGTAGGCGTTAGCCGAGCCTCGCAGCCAGGTGGCCAGATGCATCTGGAGATCGCGCTCGTTGAAGAGCAACTCATCGTTACTCTCCAAGAAGGCCATCACATCCGCTCGAACTATTTCAATCAATCGACTCATCATACTTAATTCGGGTTTTCATTGTACCTCGGGGTGCGGTCAAGCGCCCCGAGATTGATTTTAATACTCGCCGCGTGCTGCCTGGCCAATGGTGATGCCATTGGGAACGAGCTTGGTGCCTGCAGCGTCCTTGATCTGAACGGTTACACCGAAGTTCGCATCGAAGAGCTTCTCTGCGTCGCCAACCTTGGTGCTCGCCTTGATCTTCAGACCGTCAGCCTTCGAGTTTACATCCTTGGTGGTCTTCTTGTTGAGGGCTGCGAGGGTCATATCGCCGTCAGCGATCTGTGCGCCCTTATAGAATACGAGTGTAAGGTCGAATGCCTTCTTGAAATCAGCCGAGATAGTCTTGAGCTTCTTCTGCGGTGCTACGGTGAACTCTGCGTTCTTGAACTTATCCTTCAAATTATCCAAAAGTCCCATAATTGTATGTGTGTTAAATATTTGTAAATTAGTTAATTGAATTCGATTTTCGGGGATTACTCGATGATGATAAACTCGGTGCGGCGGTTAGCCTCGGGGTTGTTCGGATCGAGCGGCTCGCTCGAGCCCTTACCCTCAGCCTCAAGGCGCGAAGCGTCGATGCCGCGACCTACCAAGAAATCGACAGCAGCCTGTGCGCGAGCCTCCGAGAGTCGCTGATTGAATGCGGGATCGCCCTCCGATGAGGTGTGGCCTACGAGCTTGAGTTTGAGCTCGGGGTGCTTCTGCATCAGCTGTGCAAGGTCGTGCAGCACGAACTTAGCATCGTCCGACAGATCAGCCTTGCCCTGGAAGAAAGTTGCAGCGTTGAAGTCCTTCTCGATCTCCTCGACACGGTCAACATAGACGATCTTCTCGACCTCGACAACCTTCTCGACAACCTGAGGCTTGCGAGTAGCGAAGAACGCAGCCAGACCGCCAACCAGCAGGAGCAGGATCAACCATACCCACCACAACGATCTCTTCTTACCGGGTACGGGGGGTACATATCCGTTGAGGTACTCCAGACGGAAACCGCCCTTCTTTGCGCCACCGTCAGCCTTCTCGAAGTCGGCTACGATGATGCCGTACTGCTTTGCGTGATGTACAATATTCTCGAAAGTAGCCTTTGTCCACATCTGGGCAAACTGCACCTTCTTACCGTCACCCATAGTGAGCAACTCCTCGGGCTGTACGAAATAGCTTCCGAACTTATCGTCATCTGCACTGCCCTTGTATTCTGCAAAAATCTCTCTTGAGGGATTCAAGCTATTGGGGAATGCCTTGCGCAGATCCTCCAGCTTAGCGTGCGGATACATAATCATATAGGCGTGAACGATACCGAGTGCAGTACGATTCTGAGCCTTGCCGTATACGCGTACCTTTGCATTTGCAACCTCCGCAGCCGAGCCCTCGACCTTCTTCTCGAGGTCCTCACTCTCTACAAGGCCTTGTGCCACGAGGAAGTTAATGAGTTTTGTTCCGATCTGGTAAGAGTTCCACTTCTCCTCGACCTCGAAGCCTACGATTGCAGCGATCTCCTTCAGAGCGGCCTTTGAGTTCGACTGCTCAACGCCATCTTTGGTTACATTAACGGCACCATTGTCCTGGTGGGTCAATGCATAGTTTTTGTAGTTGTAAATTTTTGCCATAACAAGTTTGGTTTATAGTTTAGTAAATGTTACCTAACCATAGCCGCGCTTTAGACAAAAAGAGGAAAGCGCAGACTAATTGCTTAATCTCCGCTGATAGGTCCTAGGAAAACCGTGGTAAGAAGAAAAAAACAACAGCCTGCGCCAGTGCTCGTGCATACCACGACGATATGTACGAACACGGCAGGGTTCGTCTTCTCTTACCAAAAATGAATTTCCTAGG
The DNA here is from genome assembly GCA_017630245.1 of Alistipes sp. Classification (GTDB taxonomy): domain Bacteria; phylum Bacteroidota; class Bacteroidia; order Bacteroidales; family Rikenellaceae; genus Alistipes. The sequence goes on from JAGBVQ010000199.1 coordinate 23,429, forward strand.
TTCATCAGCGAGAACGACAAACACTTGCGTGTATTATCATATATTTCTACAAATATAGTAAAAATATCCGATAAAAAATTCCCCCCCCCGAAAAAATGCATAAAATGTTAATTTTATGCTACGAGGACAGGCTGTCTGGAATACAAAGATATGAAAAATAAGGACTGCGCCTATTGTCTTTTGTTGTCTTTTGACCCTTTTGGCGTATAGGGCTGGAAGGGTAGTTTGTGCTCTACGAGCGAGTCAAAGTAGGGCCAAGCCTCAATAGGCTCGACTGTGTGATAGGAGGGTAGCGTCGAAAACTGCTCGGTAATTACACTCCAATGGCGGCGATAAATATCGTTAAAGCGGGTGGCATAAATGGCCTGCAATTCCGCATCGGAGGTTGAGGCAATAATCCGGTCATTGAAGGTGAGGCAGCGCTCCGACAATTGCTGAAGATGTATGCCGCCAAACTCGATATAGGTAGAGTGTTTGATCGAGTCGAGCGCCGCAAGGCAAAGGCTATCGACCGTATGTTCGATATGGGCAAGAGTTCGGTCGCGCAGAGAGGCTCTTTTATATAGTTCAATCTTCGAGTAGGTGAGCAGCAGTGTTGGCAGTAGAATAATCACCGCTACCACGCTCATTGCAACTCGTCGCCAGCGGTTATTTCGATGGTTGAGATCTCGGCGCAATGCTTCGAGGTTCGGGTAGCGCTCTTCGGGCTTCTCGGCGCAGCACCTACTTACGATTCGGGCATACCTCTTGCCGAGCATCTCACGGAGAAGAAGACCGATGGAGTAGATGTCGCTGCGGGCATCTGTTTCCGCGCTCTCGGCACGCAGCTCGGGCGAGGAGTAACGAGGGGTGCAACCGAGCCTTCGCATCGCAAATTCCACGTCGCTATCTGCAAGTCCAAAGTCTATTAGTTTCAGTGAGTTAGCTGCGCGTGAAATGAGGATATTTTCGGGTTTTAGATCGTTGTGAATTATGTCTCGTTTGTGGAGATATTCGACGGCCGAAATCAACTCTTCGACAAGTTGTTTTCTCTCGCCGACAGGGTGCTGTTTGGTGAGATATTCTGCGAGATTTTCGCCATCGATATACTCCATTACAATGCCCGCTCCGATGGGTAGATTTGGCTCAAAAGTATAGACGTGAACGATGTGCGGATGGTCACATCCAATCGAAAGTTTATACTCGCGACGGAGCATCGAAAGTTGCCGTTCGGAGTTGTCTTTTGTTGTCTTTATCAGGAATCGCTTGCCGGCCTTGTGAGCTTCGTATAACGACGCGTAAGCGGTGGTTTTCAGTAACTTAAAGCTGTGAAAATCGTCGCTTATCTCAACCTTGGTAGGCGCTTTGTCGAATATTTCGCTCTCTATCTCCATCTGCAGGTTTGCGATTTCAAAGGTAATGATTTATTTTTGTATCACAATGAGTATAAATAGTAATATACCACAAATTGCAGAGTTGCGGAGTCGTGTTGAGGATCGCTTCGGAAAGCGTCTGTCCGTACATTCCGACTTTGTGTCGCTCGTTGCCGTGATCGAGATGGAGCTTCGTCAGCACATCTCAGAGAGTACTCTGGAGCGTGTCTGGGGTTACTCCACGCGCGGATATGACACGGTGTCGCTGCGCACGCTTGATGTGTTGTCGCGCTACGCAAATGGATGCGATTGGCGCTCGTTTTGTGAACTGTTGGCGCAGGAAGGAGTCTGCGAATCGGAGTTTTTTGATGACGAAATTATCAACTCTTTTGAGCTCGAAATCGGCGATCGATTGCGTATCGGATGGTTCCCCAATAGACTCTGCGAACTGTCTTATTTGGGCAAAAATTGCTTTATCGCAGAGATGTGCGATAACTCAAAACTGCAAGTTGGCGATACCTTCTCGTGTTCGCAATTCGTATTGGGCAAACCGCTTATAATGAGCGATTTGAAACAAGATAATTCTGCCCGTTTGCAGGCCTATGTTGTGGGCCGAAAAAGTGGTTTGACAATCCTCAAAAAGCTCTGATTGCAGGGATGGCGTATGACTGAATTTTAAGGAGAATTAAAGCCCATTAAAGTGACAAAA
>JAGBVQ010000200.1 GCA_017630245.1 Alistipes sp.
AATTAACATAGTATGTACGAGTGCGGCTAAAGACATCAAGTCCACTCAAAAAACGGATTCCGGCCCACGATGCAAGCAAAACTACGACCGCAAAAATTCCAATTTTAATCTCCTTTTTCATATCTGTGTTTTTTATTTATTTCGTTATTTATTAGCGTCTTACGATATTTTCACCATCTACCTCCACAACAAATGCGCCATTAAACTCCTGTCGCAACGACATCGCCGCACGTTGAGCCGACTCACGATCGGTGTAACGACCTACGCAGTACTTATACTTATAGGCACCATCGGCAGTGTACTGATTCACCTTACCCTTCTGATTACCAAAACGCGAATCGTTGGTAGAGAGGGGTGTCGCACTCGCCATAATCTGTACAACAAAGGCTCTGCCACTCACCTTCGGCTGCTGCGTGGGAGTCACATTACTCTTCGGTTGCTCCTTGGCGGTACTCTTCACAACATTAGGATTCGACGTAACGGCCATCTTCTCGGTTTCGGGCAACTTAACCGCAACCGGAGCCTTAACAACCTCGGGGTGCTTGACCACATCGGGTTGCTTTACCACCTCGGGCTGCTTAATAACTTCAGGGCGCTTTACGGCTGCCGGTTTCGCACTCTCGGGCTGCTTCTCCGGCTCGGGTTTCACTGGCTCGGATTTCACAGACTCAGTTGTCGCCTTTACCTCTATGCGCTCGACATTGGTTACCGACGTTGCAGAGTTCGTTGCAAGCTTCTTAATCACCTCTTTATCAACCTTTTTAACCTCGTTAACATCAGTCGGTTTCTTTATGGGAACATTAGCCGTAGTCTCAGAGGCAACCACCGCCTTATCCTCACTCTTAGGCACTACGCTCTTAACCACATCGACTGCAGGTTTTGCCGTAGTTGTCGGCTTCGGGCTCTCCTCAACGAGCAGTGAGCGGCGCACGAAATCTGAATACTCCTTGACTGCATTATAGAGATTCTCTGCAATCTCTGCCTGACCCTTCTCCGACGACATATATTTCAGCTCGTCAGGGTTAGACATAAAGCCGATCTCGGTCAGTACACTCGGCATATCGGTAGCATAGAGCACCTTAAGCGGCTGGCGCTTGATACCACGAGCTACACGGCCTGATTTTGCATAGTTCTTCTGAATAAGGCGAGCCATCATCTCGCTATACTCACCATAGGTAAACTGCAGATTCTGGATATATGCTCTAACTACAGCAGCCGTCTTCTCGTTCGACATATCGATAAACTCATCCTTGTTATTGGCGAAGAGAACACTCTCGTTCACACGCTGCTCAAGCGGACTCTCACCCATAATCAGAGTCTCCACGCCACGCGCACTTGTCGAGCGAGCTGCATTTGCGTGAATTGAGATAAAGATATCACCTCCGGCCTTATTTGCAATTTCGGCACGCGCCTGCAGATCCTTATTCAAATCTGCCGAGAACTGCATATCACTCTTACGCGTATAGACAACCTTCACCTCGGGCATACGCTTCTCGATAAGCGCACCAAGCTTGAGTGCGATCTGCAAGTTCAGGCTCTTCTCGGTCACTCCTCGATACGTCGCACCCGGATACTTCGGACCTCCGTGTCCCGCATCAATAACTACAACCTTGACACCCTGGGCAATATTCTCCGCCACGACCTCGTTTGAGGCAAAGAGTGCAAAGAGCAAAACCATCGAAATAACAACTCTACGCATATAAAGTTCGATTAAAGTAGTGTTTATGTCTAAAATTTTACCTATCTTTGTCGGATTAAAAATGCGTACGCACGCGTACACAACGCTACTTTTGGCGTTTTTGCCGACGTCGTCGGCAAAGGTAATAAAAAATATTGGATTTTTGAAAAG
>JAGBVQ010000201.1 GCA_017630245.1 Alistipes sp.
CCCGATCCGACCAGCTCCTCGCCATCGTACCACGCTGCAAACTGACCTGCGGCGATGCCTCGTTGTGCCTCGTCAAAGAGAATGTATGCGCCCTCCTCACGGATGAAGAGAGTGGCTTGTTGTAGGGGTTGGCGGTAGCGGATTCTTACGGCAAAGCGCGCACTTTCGCCCACCTTTAGTTTGCGGCTCGGGTTGATCCAATGGATCTCTTCGGGCTTGATCTTTAGTGCTTTGCGATAGAGTCCGGGGTGATTATCGCCCTCGCCGACATAGATTACATTCTGCTCAACATCGGTGCCGATGATGAAGAGCGACTCCTTGCGACCGCCGATGCCGAGACCCTTGCGCTGGCCGATCGTGTAGAAGTGGGCACCCTTGTGCTCGCCGATCTTCTTGCCGTCACGCACCGTGTAGTGCCACGGCTCGGAGAGCCCTGCAAGGTCATCATCGGCAACTTCTCGGTTATATTTTACCCATTCGGGCTTGATTTCGTGGATATTACCCTTCGCGGCCTTGAGTTTCTGTTGCAGGAAGACAGGAAGATCGACCTTGCCGACAAAACAGATGCCCTGAGAATCTTTGCGCTTGGCGGTGGCCAGATGTTGCTCCTCGGCGATGCGACGCACCTCGGGCTTCTCGATATCGCCAATGGGAAACATCGCATAGCGCAACTGCTCCTGCGATAGCTGGCAGAGGAAGTAGCTCTGATCCTTATTTTTATCAGCTCCCGCCAAGAGTTTGTATATTGTGGTACCATCGGGTGCGATCTCCTCCTCCTTTCGGCAGTAGTGACCCGTAGCGACAAAGTCTGCACCTAACTTTTGGGCCTCCTTCAGAAATACATCAAATTTGATTTCACGGTTGCACAGCACATCGGGATTGGGCGTGCGACCTCTTTCGTACTCCGAGAACATATACTCCACAACACGTTTGCGATAGTGCTCCGAGAGGTCGATAACGTGCAACGGAATATCTAATCGCTTGGCAACGAGCTCGGCAAATACACGGTCATCGTGCCAGGCACAATCGCCCTCGAGTGTGCCGGTCGTATCGTGCCAATTTATCATAAATAGACCCACAACATCGTAGCCCTGCTCTTTGAGCAGATAGGCGGCAACCGATGAATCGACGCCACCCGAAAGACCTATAACTACGCGCTGTGCCATACTTTTTCGGGGATTTTATTATAACTCGAGCAGACCTTCGGGAAGTACCATCTTGATCTTGCGCTTATCGAAATCGATGGCTGCGATAAACTCCTCGGCCGCAGGAACTAAAACCTCGTCGCGGCCCTCGAAGGTGATGCCGAAGAGAGGATTAGCCTCACTGTCGTAGAAGTCGGTAACCTCGCCACGCAACTTGCCGGCGGTCACTGCAAAGCCGATAAGATCCTCCATATAGAATTCGTCATCATCTTGCTCCTGCTCCTCCATAAAGAGCTCACGACCAATAAATTCGCCGATACGCTTCGGGGTATCAAGGTCGGCAAAGGTGACACGGGCACCACTTGCTCCGTGCGGTTCGAAACTCTCGCACCAGAGGGGCACGGCCAGGTTATCCACCATAACGAATAGTGGCGTGGTCTTCGGGTCGAAATCTTCGGGCAGGGTAGTGTAGAGACTGAGTAATACTCCGCCCTCGGTGCCGAAAAGTTTGGTTATGCGTGCGACTGCCTGCATCTGTTTTCTACTCTTAGTTGAACTTTTCGCCAAATTTACAAAATTTTACTTGAATTTCTAATATGTGCCGCAAAAAAATAGCCCGCGTAGTAACTTTTAACCACGCGGACCATTCTTTATGAGAGAATAACCATTGTTATTTCTTCGGAATGAAGATGGCGAAACTTGCGCAAGCCTCGTCGGCTGTGGTATCGGTCAGTGCCGAGCCGTTGCCGACGTTGAAACCGCGGTAGTTCCAACTGCCCCACCAACTATCATCTACCTCGACTAAAGTCGCAGTAACCTCTGCCGGACGTGCCGATGTGGCATTCTTTACGTCGAGTGCGGTCCAACCCTCGGGACGATACTTGTATCCGTTGACAACAACGATTACCGAACCGTTCGGAATCTCGCTCTTTGTGAAAATCTGAGTCGCTACGAACTTGGCTGCAGTCGTCGAACTGTAGGCAGTATCCTTCAACTGCGAGGGGGTATATCCCTTGTCGTCCTTGGTGCTGTAGTAGTAAGCAAACTTTGTCCAATTGATGGTAAGTTCGGTGAAGTTTGCGAGGTCGTAGCCGTTCTGTACGAGCAGGTTAGCCATCGGAGATGTAGGCTCCACGTTAGGCTTGGGAGTAAAGATTGCGAAGCAGTCGCAAACCTCTGCCATCTCCTCCTCGCTCAGTGCGGGGTTGCCCGATTTTGCGAGGTTGAAAGCGCGGTAGTTATAGTCACCCCACCACGCATCGCTCACGACAACGATTGTTGCCGAGGTGTTGTCGGGACGAGCCGAGGGCTTTTGATCGAGAGCCACCCAGCCCTCGGGACGGTACTGATAGCCGCTCTTCAAGACGAGCAACGAACCGTTAGGAATCTCGCTCTTGGTGAATATCTTGGTTGCAGCATACTTGGTCGGGGTGGTTGTTGAGGTATTGTTTCTGTTGTAAACCTTCGAACTGTTGGCCCCAGATGCACCTGTCGAATTGTAGTAAGAGTAGGGCATAACACCAAGATCGAGAGCCTCGAAGTTATCGATGCTGTAGCCGCTCTGCGAGAGAATGTATTCGAATGACTGCATCTTCTCGGCATCGGGGTCGGTGAGATAGGTCGATGCGGTAACCTCGAAGGGCTTTGCCATCGCATTCTCTACCGCTTCCTTCATCGCTGCCAAGATGGTCTCCGTATAAGAGTATTGCGAGGGCGTGTAGCTCACTTTCGACAGATCGTAACCGGTGATACCCTTCGCAAAGGTCAGCGCTGCCAGGTAACGGCCATTGTCGTACGAGAGGTGGTAGCCGTCGCGAGTCAGCGTATCGCCAACGTAGCTGGTTCGCATATTCTGCACTGCGGTACCCGTGGGGATAATCTTTGAGAAGTTGCTATCGGGAACGATGCGGCTCTGTACGGTGCTGATGATTGCGTTGTACATGGTCATCTGGTTTGAACCGTAGGTCGGGAAGGCGCTATGGGTTGAGTCGCCCTGGTATGCCCAGGTCATATGCCACATAAGTTCGGCATTCGGGCACTCGGCAGTTACATGGCCGATAAGGTTTGCCAAATAGGGGTCAAACGACGATGCTACGCCCGATACGGCACTTCCCTGCTGCATTGTGATATAGTCCCACTCCTCATCCGCCAGAGCTCCATAGGGCGCATACGATGTAGTGTTGCTCCATACGCCTGTGGTATTTTTGTAGTAGGTATAGCCGCCCGAGTTGGCTGCGAAGATCGTTGCGTGCTGCTCGAGCGAGCAACCTCCCTTGTAGAGGTTTCCGAGGGCGATATTGTTGTATCCTGCATCTTTCAGAATGCCGTAGAGGTACTCCATTGCATCCATCGAGAAACTGTTGCCGATAGCCAAAATCTTGATTGACTTCTCGATCTGCACCGAACTATCCAGCGTCACGCTAAGGGTATTCTTCTTGGCGGTCGAGAACGAGAGCTCGCGGCCTACAGACTCGATGGTCTTGGTGATGGTTGTACCCTTGTCGGTCTTGATGGTGAAGATTAGCTTGTCGTCAGCCTCGAGGGTGATGGGCGAGGTTACAAACCAAGCCTTGAAATCATCCTTGAGGGCGGGTGTGTCGGTGAGGGTTACGGTTATCTTGCTGGCGTCGGCGCTGTAGAAGCAGTCGTTTGTGTTGCTCAGTTCTACTCCGTTTGCATCTACATACCTGGCACCCTCCTCGCCGGGTTTAATATACATATTTCCAGCAAGATACTTGCTTGAAGATACTACCTCAAACGATACTGACTCCACCTTCTCGTTCGAGGCTGTCAGGGTCGAGTTTGTTACGTTGTATGAAAACTCGCTGATGGCGACCATTCGGCGAAAATGGAAGTTCGCAACGCTCTTCTTGCCTGCGGCGATATCCTCAGCCGAGATTGCAATCGGCATATCGTCAGCGACCAGGATGTCGGCACTCTTGTCGAAAGTCGAGGTCGATGCGCTCTGCTTTGCCGGAAGGTTTATGCTATAACGGGTTGCGACATCTCCGTCATACTGAATGTCGAGTGCAGTTGAGGGTGAGAAACCCTGTACAATAGCAGTGCCTGCCGTTAATGTATTGGAGTTGTGTGTGAATGATGCGATGCGAGAATCGTTTGCATCAATCGTGGCGGTCAGAGCCTGTGCCGAAGCGTTAATAATGACGTTTGCCTTGTCGCCTGCAGACCACTTGATGTCGTCGAGTGTAGTGTCGTACTCTGTACGCGAGAGGTTGTCGGCAACGACCGTAAGATCGAATCCTGAGTTGCCGGGCTGAATGTTGTCAAAGCTGTTTTCGCAGCCGGTGAATGAGATTGCAACTACTGCAATGCTCATCATCCATTTCATCAGATTTTTCATAGCCTTGCAATAGTTTAGAAGTTACCCAAATCGTTGGTGTTGTCGTCATCGGCCGAGCCGCTTTCCCATCCGGCCGAGCCGGTTCCGCTCGCTGCGAAGCCCTGCTCAACGGCAACCTCCGCAACGTTAATCATAGGCGAGATATACCCCCCCCCTATGGGTTAAAATGCTGATTTTCTTCATTTTGAAATAATTATGTTTAAGTATGTGCATTTGGAACAAAGATATGAATAAACTTTGTAAATCAAAAGAATAGACAAAAAAATAATGTCCGGAATCCTCCGGACACTATTTTTTAGAAGCTAAAAGCTCCGTTCAGTTCTTGCGAACTACTCCTCTGCGGGAGCCTCGGTAGCCTCTGCAGCCTCCTCAGTTGCCTCTGCGGCAGCAGCCTCAGCCTCAGCAGCAGCCTTCTTCTCAGCGATCGCCTTAGCACGATCCTCTGCGATCTTAGTCTCTGCAGCCAGACGAGCCTTCTCAGCAGCCTTAGCGTCAGTAGCGAGCTTAGTAACCTTTGCAGCTACCTTACCCTCCTTCCCACCAAGCCACTGGTTGAACTTAGCCTCAGCGTCGCTCTCAGAGAAAGCGCCCTTAGCTACACCG
>JAGBVQ010000202.1 GCA_017630245.1 Alistipes sp.
TATCGTCAACCTCGGCCTTAGAGTTGATGAGCTGAATCAGATACTTAATAATCTCGATGATATCCTCGCGAGTAAGTGTACGTGTAGCCGGATCGATATCCAAGCTGAGCTTGGTGTTGATACGGTAACGACCTACCTGACCCAAATCGTAACGCTTATCTGAGAAGAAGAGCTTTTCGATTACGTCGCGAGCTGTAGCCTCATCAGGTGGCTCCGAAGCGCGCAACTGTCTGTAGATATATACGACAGCCTCCTTCTCCGAGTTACAAGGATCCTTCTGCAAGGTGTTATAGATGATAGAGAAGTCGATACCAGAGGCATTCTCCTTGTGAAGAAGAATAGTCTTGGCACCACTCTCAATGATAGCGTCAATATGGTCCTCAGTAAGCTCTACCTCACGGTCAACGATAACGTTGTTACGCTCGATAGATACTACCTCACCCGTATCCTCATCCACGAAGTCCTCAACCCAGCTTGAGAGAACGCGTGCAGCCAACTTGCGGCCTACAGCCTTCTTGAGGTTAGTCTTTGAAACCTTTACCTCGTCTGCCAAATCGAAGATCTCGAGAATCTGCTGGTCGGTCTCGTAACCGATAGCACGCAACAGAGTAGTTACGGGCAACTTCTTCTTACGGTCGATGTAAGCATACATCACGTTGTTGATGTCGGTAGCGAACTCAATCCACGAACCCTTGAAGGGGATAATACGTGCCGAGTAGAGTTTAGTGCCGTTAGTGTGCATCGACTGGCCGAAGAATACGCCGGGCGAACGATGCAACTGCGAAACAATTACACGCTCAGCACCATTGATGACGAACGTACCACGCTCGGTCATATAAGGAATGGTACCGAAGTAAACATCCTGAACCACAACGCCGAAATCCTCGTGCTCGTCGTCGGTGCAGTAGAGCTTGAGCTTAGCCTTCAAAGGCACGCTATACGTCAAACCGCGCTCAAGGCACTCCTCGATCGAGTAGCGGGGCGGGTCAATGTAGTAGTCGATAAACTCAAGAACGAAATTGTTTCTTGTGTCAGTGATGGGGAAGTTCTCCTGGAACACCTTGTAGAGGCCCTCGTTCTTACGATTCTCGGCCGTGGTGTCCATCTGGAAGAAATCCCTGAAAGATTTGAGCTGAATCTCCAACAAGTCAGGGTAAGGCACTCTGTTCTTGACTGTGGAGAAGCTAATTCGCTGTTGTTGTTTAGTTGTGGACATTCTTAAATCCAATTATATGTAGTTTTCTTAATTGCCTAGAAAAACCTTAGTTGTCGATACGGACATCTCTCGACCCCGCACCGTCTGGCGAAACAAAGCGGCGTCCCTTATCGGGCGCTATCGGAACCGGTAAGCCTATGATTCCGGAGGCTAAAACCGACGACCTAACACATCGGATTTAGGCACCTACTTCGTTATCCGCGTAATGCTCTCGATGTAAGCACATTACATCCCGAGAGCATCCCTTGTCTTGTAAGATTAAGCACAGCTCTGAGTGGCACTCTTAATCTTTAGACCAGAAAAGGCATAGAGCCACCACTGCTTTGTGGTAGGCTCTACACCTGAATAGTCTGATGTTGCTTGAAGCGAACTACTTAAGCTCAACCTCTGCACCAGCCTCTTCGAGTTGAGCCTTGATCGACTCAGCCTCCTCCTTCGATACACCCTCCTTAACAGCCTTGGGTGCACCGTCAACCAGTGCCTTAGCGTCACCAAGCGAAAGACCTGCGAGGTCCTTAACAACCTTGATTACCTGAAGCTTTGCCTGACCTGCGCTCTTCAAAACTACATCGAACGAAGTCTTCTCAGCAGCAGCAGCCTCACCTGCAGCAGCAGGAGCAGCAGCAACTGCAACAGCTGCAGCAGCCGGCTCAATACCATACTCCTCCTTGAGGATGGTAGCCAATTCGTTTACCTCCTTAACAGTCAAGTTTACCAACTCCTCTGCCAATACCTTTACATCTGCCATAGTTGTAATTATTTTTTAAGTTTTGTTTGTTTTTAAGTTTAATTGTTTCTTTCTTCCAGTGCCTTTACGATACCGGCAACCTTCTGACCTGCATTACCCTGCAATGCAGAAATAACATTCTTCGCAGGCGACTGGAGCAATGCAACGATATCGCCGATAAGCTCCTCTCTGCTCTTGATGTTACAAAGAGTCTCGAGCTGGTCATCACCAACATATACGCAACCCTCCACGTATGCAGCCTTCAACAAAGGCTTGTCGTTCTTCTTACGGAACTCCTTAATCAATACCGCGGGAGCCTTGCCTGTCTCGGTGAACATTACCGAGGTCGAGCCCTCCAATACTTTTACCAAATCAGCATCTGCCTTGTCAACGCTCTCAAGAGCCTTGCCCAGAAGCGTGTTCTTCACTACTACCAACTTGATGTTGCTCTCGAAACACTTGCGACGCAAATTTGCTGTCTGCTCAGCGTTCAAAGCCTCAATGTTGGTGATGTAGAAGTGAGGATACGCGTTGAGCTGCTCAACGAGATTGTTGATTACAACTGCTTTTTCTTCTCTTGTCATCTCTTATACCCTCCTTCTTATTTAGTGTCAATTGATTTGGGATCTACCTGTACACCAGGGCTCATAGTTGTCGAGAGATAGATGCTCTTAACATATGTACCCTTAGCGGCAGACGGCTTAAGCTTGATAATCATACCCAGCACCTCATTCGCATTGTCTACGATCTGATCTGCCGAGAACGAAACCTTACCGATTCCGGTGTGAACGATACCGAACTTGTCAACCTTGAAGTCGATCTTTCCGGCCTTCACATCCTTCACAGCCTTACCTACCTCCATTGTAACCGTACCGGTCTTGGGGTTCGGCATAAGACCACGGGGACCGAGGATACGACCGAGCGCACCTACCTTACCCATTACGTTGGGAGTACAGATGATAACATCTACGTCAGTCCAACCCGACTTGATCTTCTCTACGTACTCATCCAAACCTACGTAATCAGCTCCCGCCTCTTTTGCCTCAGCCTCCTTCTCGGGAGTACACAATACGAGAACTCGTACTGTCTTACCTGTTCCGTGAGGAAGCGTTACAACGCCACGTACCATCTGGTTTGCCTTGCGAGGATCTACGCCCAAACGCACGTCGATATCTACCGAAGCATCAAATTTCGTAAAGGTTATTTCCTTCAGAAGAGCTGCAGCCTCAGCGAGCTTGTAAGCCTTGTTAGGCTCAACCTTTGCGTAGGCAATCTTTTGATTTTTTGTCAACTTACTCATCTTCGTAATTCAAATTACATATTAGGAAATTCACCGACTACGTTGATACCCATACTGCGTGCAGTACCGGCAACCATACGCATTGCAGCCTCAACAGTGAAGCAGTTCATATCAGGCATCTTGTCCTGAGCGATCTCGCGGATCTGCTCCCAAGTTACCTGGCCTACCTTGTTACGGTTAGGCTGTGCAGAACCTGACTGAATCTTCGCTGCCTCCTTGA
>JAGBVQ010000203.1 GCA_017630245.1 Alistipes sp.
CAACCCTCTGCATCCGACTTCTGGACATACTTTACAGTGATATACTCCTCGCCGTCGATATCGATCGAGAGCAGATACATATCACCCCAGAAGATATCGTTCAGATCGCGCAACTGCTTATAGAGCACAATATCGCCACTCTTGAGCAGGGGGTACATTGAATCGCCGACAACATAGATCGCACCGTCACACTTCGGCAGGTTCGGGATATGGATAAAATCGACCGGTTTTTGAGCTCGACGCTCGGCAAAGAGAGGAACAAGGCCCGCCGTACCCTCAATCGAGTAGAGAGGTACGCTCTGCATCGGCAGCGAGTTATCGGTACGCAGGCGAAAAGCGGTCAAATCGGGCTCAAGATTGAACATATCTGCCCCATTATCACCATCTAACCACTCGGCATTAACGTTCAATTCTTGAACAAGAATATTCTTATTACGGGCCGAGAGGCCTGCCTTACCTGTCTCGATCATCGAAAGGGCAGCCTTTCCTATACCAAGTCGCTGAGCAAGTTGCTCTTGCGTCATTCCGAGCTCTTTTCGTATCAATTTTACTCGACTCTCAAACGGTCTCATATCAATATTATTTATATTAAATTTTTGAACTTTTTGGTATCAATTTCAATTTTTGAACATATATTTGCAGTGCAAAGTTAAATAATTTATTCACAAACGCAAATAATTTCAATAATTTAGATCAATTATGTACACAATTCCTTCCTCAATCTACGAAAAAGCCGCCCAAAATCTATGCGATCAGGTGGGCAGCAGCAGCTACTTTTCGGGCACAATCGCCTTCACGCACGAGGATATTGAATGTCGTATGGTACTCTCTCTAATCATCTATCACAAGCGAATTGAGATGCCCGAAGGCAGAGTCGAAATGATCGAAGATCTTGTTCCCGTATGGTGGGAGTTTCACACCGAAATCGGCGGCGAAGAGATCCTGAATGACTTCGATTTTGCGATCTTGAAGGAGTATATCATCTAATGCCCGCCTTGGCAATGACACCTTCCCCACCTCGGAGCGATGCCTCCGTCATTGCCCACACCCGCCAATCTCTCGCATCGGAAGAAGGCGGGTTTTTATTTGACAGCAAACAACCCGCTTATCACCATAAATACAAGTGGTTTACAACAATATACAACACCCAAACCAAGAGAAAAATATGAACTTCACAGATTTTGCCACACAAGTCTACCCCTTCCTCGAGATCCAGGACTTTCACGCCACCTACTACCGCCTATTGGAGGCTTTTGCGTGTGGGCGCGTGCGTAAACTTATAATAACTATGCCCCCGCAGCACGGCAAGAGCGTCGGGGCCACAACCCTACTGCCCGCCTATATGTTGGGGCTCGACCCCGACCGTCGCATCGCCATAGCCTCCTACTCTGCATCGCTCGCCTCGCGCTTCAACCGCCGCGTACAGCGAATCATCGAGTCGAAAGAGTATGGCGAGATCTTCCCCGAAACCACAATCAAGCGAGGTGGCAAGCCGGCAGAGTATATCCGCACCTCGGATCAGGTTGAGATTATCGGCCACCGCGGCGAGCTCCTCTCCGTTGGTCGCGAGGGGTCGCTCACGGGCAACCGCGTGGACTGCTTCATCCTGGACGATCTCTATAAGGATGCAATGGAGGCCAACTCCCCTATCGTGCGCGAAAACTGCTGGGAGTGGTACACCTCGGTTGTGAAGACCCGTATGCACAACGCCTCGAGCGAACTGATAGTATTCACTCGCTGGCACGAAGAGGATCTTATCGGTGTACTCACACGCCGTGAGCCGGTGGTGATGCTCACCGAATGGAGTCAGCTCGAGGCGATCGACGAAAACACCTGGGTATACCTCAACTTCGAAGCGATAAAGTCCTCTCCCGCCTCCGAGATCGACCCGCGAGCAGCGGGAGAAGCGCTGTGGGAGGAGCAACAGAGTGCCCGCCTACTCGAAGCTAAACGCCGACTCGATCCTCTGCGATTTGAGTGTATGTACCAGGGTCACCCCTCCTCTCGCGAGGGTCTGCTCTACGGCGATGAGTTCGGGGAGTGGGACGAGCTGCCCCGCGAGATTGTGCGCATCGGCAACTATACCGACACGGCCGATATGGGCGACGACTACCTTTGCTCGCTATGCTATGCCGTTGATAGCGATGGAGTTATATACATTACCGATGCGGTATATTCACGCGAACCTATGGAGATCACCGAGCGCCTTGTGGGCGAGATGTTGGTGCGTAATGGCACTCGCTCGGCACTTATCGAGAGTAATAACGGAGGTCGAGGTTTTGCCCGCGCAGTGCAGCGTCTGGCCCCTCAGACCCGTATCGAGTGGTTCCACCAGAGCGGCAATAAGGAGGCCCGCATCCTCTCACACTCGGCTACGGTGCTGCATAACCTGCGCTTCCCGCGCCTATGGCGACAGCGCTGGCCCGAACTCTACAACCACCTTACCACCTACCGCCGTCAGTTTCGCGCCAACCGCTGGCACGATGCCGCCGATGTTGTCACGGGCATCGTCGAACACGAAATCACCGACACCCCCACCAAACGCCTCTGCCGAATCTCGTTCTTGTAGTTTTTATCTTCTTTTACGGATCTCATAAAGCTAAATTGCCCTCATGACCATAAAGTGCGAGCTCCTTTATCAAACGAAAACCGAGCAGATTTCTCTGCTCGGTTGAAGTGCCACAACCACCAAAACAATCGAACTTACACCGATTGGGCTCGAACGTCCGCTGAAGCCGAGAGGTGACCGAAGGCGAGGTGATTACAATCGTAGATTGTTTGGGTTTGTCTGATAATGACTGAAAATCCATTTTCAACGACAATTATCGGGCAAAGACAATAAATTGCGACAGCAATAATCACCGAGCCGAAGATAAGTCACCCGAGGCGCTACAGGAGGTGCGAGTTCCTTTATCAAACGAAACAAGCGACCCAAAAAGGTCGCTTGTGAAGTGCGGATAAAGGGACTCGAACCCCCACGCCTCTCGGCATCAGATCCTAAGTCTGACGTGACTACCAATTACACCATATCCGCATTAGGTGAGGCAAAGGTATAAAAAAATTATCAATTACCAACACCTTTATTACTTATAGCTCACAAATTCGCCAGAAAGTTTCTATTTTGCAGCAGAGCCCTTGGCCTTGCCCGGTTTGCTGATTATCTTGCGAAGAGTGCCGCGAGGAGAGGTGATTTTACCCTGCAGCACATCCTCTGCAGTAAAGCGTGCCATCAGGATCTCTCCCTCGGTGCTACGACAGCGGTCATAGGAGATATAGATATATCCATCCTTCGACTCAAAACCATCGGGGTAAGAGATCTTCAATCGCTCATCGAGCAGCAATCCTCCCTGCCAGGTCTTGCCATCATCTGAGGAGATAAAGACTCGCAGATGTGATCGTTTGGGTGTGCGCTCATCGGTCATGCCGTGGCGCACCATCAGCAATCGGCCATCTGCCAGACGACGTATAAAGTGGCGGGAATTAACGTGTGGCATCCACTCCTCAATCTCACTCCAAGTGCGGCCCTTATCGTGCGACAAGGTGCGATAGATGCACTTGCGCGATCGTGAGGTCATCTGCAGCGTGCCATCCGAGAGCTCGACAATCATATTCTCCTCGTGATTGGTATTGGGGATCACTACGCCCTTGTGCCAGTGCCAAGTCGCGCCCTTATCCGAGGAGATGTAGAGATTAGCTCCGCGCATCGAGTCATACTCGTGGTAGGCATCGTGGTAGATATTCTGTTTGCGACCCTTGTCGAGCAGAACATCAATAACGTGGCGATGCCACAGAGCCGAGGGAAGCAACCAATCGCCATTCGAGAGTACCGTAGGTTTGTTTAGTGATACGCCGACACCGATATATTGGGGTTTGCTCCAACGAGGGCGTGCTGCATCGGGATTATCACATACCACAGCCCACGTTGTCGCACGACCGTCGTAGTAGGTCATCGATAGGTCATAGAAGAGCCACAATCGACCCTCGGGATCGCACCAGAGATTACCTACGATTGTACGACGATTTTCAGACAAGCGCTTATCGTGGGGATCGAGTACGGCCTTCGTGTCGCTCCACGTCTCTCCGCCATCATCACTCCACGAGAGTAGGAAGAAGGCCTTTGAGTTGTCGCCGCCACCTACCCAGCAGCACCAAATACGGCCACCGGGAGTCTGCTCGATACCGATAGTCATTCCGTAGTCGAGATTAGCGAGCCTATACTGCTTCGTAGGCGAAGTGACAAGTCGCACCGACTCCATCGCGGGATCGGGGCGTTTATCTGTTCCGAGCACAGGATCTCGACTCGGCTCAGGATTTGCCGCCAAAAGGCTCTGCGACTGCAATATTGCCAATCCAAAGAGCATAGCTACAGCTACTCTCCTTACAAGATTTATTGCTACTTTTTGCATAACCCTTTCTGTTGATTATCTCTTCTCCACCGAGTTACCGCTCACGGTTAAAAGGCGCATGCCATCCACCGAGTTGGAGTAGACCTGCACAACCTTATGGAACATACCGGCCTCCATCTTGTGCGGTTCGTAGGTAAGCTCAATAGCTGCGCTCTCGCCCACATCGAGTGGGCGGCGGCGGTAGTCGGCACGAATACAGGTACACGAAGTCGCAATGCGGGTAATCACAAGCGGCTCGGTGCCGTCATTCACATACTCGAAACGCACCTGCAGATCGCCACCCTTACGCTCCACCACACCAAAGTCGTGTTTGGCAAGCTTAAAGGCGAGATGAGCGCCATCGTATTTGGGTTGTGAGAGAGAATCTTGAGCCGGTTGAGCCCCATCTCTTCGGGGCTCACGGCTATGCTCCTTCTCGTGTGCCATCGCAGCTACTGCCGACGAGAGCACGATCACTACCAAAAGCAGTAATCTCTTCATATCAAACTATTTAAGATTGAATCGGTATGTAATAGTTCCACCCTCGACAAAGCTGCGGCTCTCGGTAAAGCGAGCTCGTTTTGCGGCTGCAAGCGCAGCATTCACCAACTCGGGGTCGGAGGTTGTCGAGCCACTAGGCTCGTATGCTGCATTATTCACGCGACCTGTCTTATCGACCGTAACGCGAATAACCACTTTACCGCTCTTATTTCCGGGGTAGTTCGGAAGTGGCAGATCGCCCACCAGACCTCGGCCCTGCAGACCTTGGCTCAGTTGGTCATTACCCTCGGGGGCCAGACCTCCGCCCGTACCCTTAGCTTCATCCTTCTCGCCCTGCTGTGCCTTCGGATTGCCGGCATTCTCGGGCTCATCGGCACCTCCCTTGTTCATCTTAAAGAGAGCCTTGGTATTGACTGTGCGAGTCTGCTCATCCTTGCCCGTAACCTGCTGCTCGTTATCCTTCGGAGCGAACGTATCGTGCATCTTAGGCTCGGGCGTGCGCACCTTTGGCGGAGCGGGTGGCGGGGGTGGAGGTGTCGGCTCGAGAAACTCGACCAGAATCTCATTGCCCACCGAACTCTTATTATTACCGAAATCAAACGACACAAAGGCAAACGAACATCCTGCCACCAGCAGATATATCGCTGCGGCCAGGGCTGCCCATCGCTTGGGTCGGTTATCGTTCGGGTCGTAATAGTACATAATTTCGTTGTTTACGAGCTATTAGGGCTGTGTCGCCAGAATTAGTTTATAGTTATTGTCCTTGGCCACATTCATAACCTTGACAACCTCGTCGATAGCTACCGTCTTATCGCAGTGGAGCGACACGGTAGGATCCTCCTGACCCTCAAGGCGAGCCTGCAGCGCACGCTCAACACCATCAATGCCCTTCACCTGCTCCAACTCGACATAGTAGTTATACGAAGATCCGCTCTGCTGGATCGAAACAGTAGTTATCGCCTTATCCTTGAGCTGGTTAGAACTCTTGGGCAGCATCAACTTCAACGCATTGGGGTTGATCAGCGTCGTAGCGATAAGCATAAAGATCAGCAGCAGGAACATCAGGTCGGTCATTGCCGAAGAGGAGAATGACTTATCGACCTTTGAGCCGTGTTTAATTGCCATAATCTACTACTTTTGAACGGGTTGATTCAGAATATCCATAAATGCAATCGAGTTAGCCTCCATACGGAAAACCACCTTCTCGATGCGAGCTACCAGATAGTTGTAGCCGAAGTATGCCGGAATACCGACAATAAGACCACCTACGGTTGTCACCATCGCGATATACATACCGCCCGAGAGCAGTGCCATATCGACAGTACCACCTGCGGCCGACATATCCATAAAGGTCTGAACCATACCCATAACAGTACCAAGGAAACCGATCATCGGAGCTCCACCTGCGATAGTTGCCAGGAAGGGAAGTCCATTCTCGAGCTTCGAAACCTCGAGGTTTGCTACATTCTCGATAGCGGTCTGCACATCGTTCATCGGACGACCCAGACGCTCGATACCCTTCTCAACCATACGGGCAATCGGAGTATCGGTCTTCTTGCAGAGGTTCACTGCCGAGTCGATCTTTCCGTCGTAGATGTAGTCACGGATGCGATTCATAAAGTGCATATCGAGCATCGACGCCTTGCGAATTGCCAGGAATCGCTCGACAAAGATAAAGATGGTGAATCCGCCCAGGAGCAGAAGCACCCACATAAGCCAACCTCCCTTGTTGAAGAGTTCCCACAAGCCCATTTTAGCAGTTTCGGTGGCTACAGCCTCGGTAGCCTGCAAAAGTGTAATCATAATCGTAAATTTTATTTAAGTTTTTATTCAGTTTTATTCTCTATTTCTTCTCATTTTCGGTCACTTGCACAACCGTCGCCCCCGTTTCGGGGCTCTGCGGTTGCGGCTTTGTCTTCTTGTTCTTCTTCTCGCGGCGGCGGATTGCAAAGTTTTCCTTTACACGCTGTTTCAAATCCTTCAAGTTATTGAAGCTCTGCTTGTAGTAGATACCGATGCCGGTCTCCTGCAGACCCTGGTTCTCGTCAAAACGGTCGATAGTGTGGGTAAAGCCCTTAAGTCGCAGGTTGCCCGCACGATCGATAATCCAAGTCAGGTAGGCCTCACCCATCAGGTTCGACGCATTAGGATTCACCGCCATACTTGAGTCTACCATATAGTTACCCTCCACCTCGAGCAGCAGGCGATTATTGATCAGCTCGGTCGAGAAGCCAAAGTCCACCTCATCGCTGGTCACCTCGGTCTTGGGACGATAGCGGATCACAATGTTGTAATCATCTGCCGAGAGCCAATTGCTAAGCTGATTCGAGAGCAGCTCAAATCCGGTAGCCGCCGAGGCTGTCGCACCGATATTCGACGAACTATTCGAAGCAGCCTCCGAGATAAAGCTATTAGCCACCAGCAGATAGAGGAACTGCTGCGAGCGAGACTCGGGGGTACTGAGCGCATTAGCCACCACTGCCTGCACGTCGGGGTCGGCACTGGGCACTACTACATCAAACGTAACGGTAGGCTTGGTTAGTCTGTCACTCAGATGGATAATACAATCCACCGGCACTGCACGGGTCGAGGTATTAGCCGAGACACTACCTGCCAGCAGAGGCTGTAGCGAGGCCTTAACCTTATAGACTGCATCGATATTGAGCAATGCATCGACCGGCTCACCCGTCCAGCTGATGGTCGAACCCTCCTCGATGATAAACTTCTTGTTGATGATATTCTGCAACGTAAAGAGGTAACTACCCTCCTTAATCGTGTAGTCGCCATACATCTCGAAGACATTCTGTGTCGGGTTGATGTGCATATTCAGCGCACCCTCGCCCCTTCCCTTGATGATATCGCCCACCGTAGGATCGATAACCAGCTGACACATCGCATTCGGGCGCACATCCAGAGCCAGATTGATATCCATCGCCTCCGAATTCGAGGAGCGTGATCGCTGGCGACGCTCAAACATCATCTTCTTACGCACCAGGAAGTTGGTCGTATCTGGTTTATCGGCCTGCTCGAATATCACGAAGTCCGCAGTCGAGACATCCGACTTGCCCGAGAGCGGCAGATAGAACTCCGTATTATCGTCAGTTGCAGCCACGATATCCATAACAACACCACTCTTATCGCCCGAGATTGTCGCCACACCCGAGGCGTAGACCTTGCCATAGAAGTAGTCGCTATCTTGCGATGTAGTATTGACCACCAACATCTTTTGGGGCCTAACATTGACCTTATACGAGATATTCGAGAGGTGGTTAAGGCTCAAGTCAAACGAGAGTTTGCCCACATTTCCCTCCGGGTCGTAGACATTCACATCCTTGATATGGAACTCATTATTACGCACCTCAACCGTCGCCTCCGGAGCGTGATACTCGACCTGCGTAAAGTCGATCTTGGTACTCATATCGCGCACCTTGATATTACCTCGCAAATCGGCCTTACGGCGCTCTCCCGTGAAGGTCAGATCGGCAACAGCCACACCTCGCGTCTCGGACAAAACTCCCTTGAGCAGCGGGTTGAGAAGGGCCATATCGATACTATCCATATCTGCCTTAGCGTAGTAGCGCACCTGCGAGGGAGCGTAGTATCCTCGAATCAGGGTATCTCTCTTCACGCGCTCGGTGATGAAGAATCGGGCTCTGTTACGCTCGAAATCCCACTGCGTATCGAGTTTCATTGCCGCCAACGGAATCGTATTTACACGAATACTATCAAGCAAGATATCTGCATCGATCTCACTACCCTTCAATGCCGACTTAATCGAGGCATAACCATTCGTGCGTCCCTCGATGTTGTATCCCACCTTCTCGGCCACCTGCAGCAGCGGCGAAAGGTCGAAGTCGCTAAGGCGCAGCGTGAGCGAATCCTCCCTACTTCGCGAGGCCACACCATCCACCACCAGAGATTGGCGTTCGTTGCGGATAGCGAAGTTATCCACCAACACACGCAGTGAATCAACGTCGATACGCTTCGCCGAGATATTCCACATCTCGCCTCGTCGCTCCAGATGCGAGGGCGAGAGGGTAACATCGACACTACGACGATTTGTCTGCAGATCTCTCTTCAGGCGCAAGCCCAGACCGATATCGCCCGACGAGCGCTTCACCGAATCGCGGAATGTGGCCGACAGATCCACAAAGTTATCCTTCATTCCGCACTCCATCACCAGATCGGGCAGGTGGAGAGTTCCCATATAGAAATCCTCGGCCGTAAGTTTTGTTGTAAGCGAATCCTTGCGAGAGTTCGACACATTCAGATTTAGCTTCATTGCCAGCAATCTATCTCGCTCGATATAGTCGCTATGGGCTCGCATCATAAAGAGGTTGCTTATCGGGTCGAGCAGCACCTGCGCCGTCGAGCCATCGGCAATCTGCAATCCGCTGGAGATCGCATCCGCAATGGGATTAAACCTCTTGGTCGTAACCGAGAAGAGCGAGAAGTTGTGATCTCGCTTGTCGGGTTCAGCCTCGACTGCCACCGCCTCGCCGGCCGGCAGCTGCACCTCATCCAGCAACGGCAGATAGCGACCCAACATCGCCTTCATATATGACAACACCTCTTTGAGATTGCTGCGACTCTCGAAGATTGCATCCGCAAAATCGGAGGTCAATATAAACGAATTGGCATCCTCATTACTATCCATCGCCAGCGAGAGATACTCCGATGTTACCTCCTTATCGTTGTAACGATACTTCACATCCACAATACTCACCTCGCCATCGAGCTCATCGGGGATCTTACCCACAGCCTCCACGCCGATATTTGCCGAAAGCACCGATACCGAGTCGCGCTTATTGATCTTCAGTGCCGACAAATCGGCCTTATTCAACCCCAACACCACGTCATAGGTAGGCCTCTGGCCACCAAAGCCGAGCACGCCCTGCAGATCGAAATCGAGATTCGGGTCACGCGCCGTCGCTGTCGCATTCACCACTCCATTCTCTATGCGGCCGCCAAGAGAGATTGCGCTATAGGCATACTCCATCAACTCCAGTTTATCGAC
>JAGBVQ010000204.1 GCA_017630245.1 Alistipes sp.
CGAACATGGTGCCGGCAATCAGGATTGCGGTCGCATAGGCATAGAACATAGGCGTTGAGCCATAGACGAATGCCTGCGGTACTTGGTTGTAAAGGTTAGCCACGTAAGTCGGACCCTGGAGCATCAATACTCCAATGGTCAGGAAACGTGTCCACTGGTTCATCTTGCGGCGGCCGCTCTCGCCCTCCTTCTGCATCTTCTGGAAGTAGGGAATCATCATTCCCAACAACTGGATGATAATCGAAGCGGTGATGTACGGCATTACTCCGAGTGCGAATACTGCTGCATTGGCAAATGCACCACCAGAGAATACGTTCAACAGGCCGAGAAGGCTGTTGCTGTCCATCTGGTTTGCCAGTGCCGAACCCTCACCCAAAAGGTTGGGGTTGATACCCGGAATCACCACAAAACAGCCCAAGCGATATACCAACAAGAGGAGGAGCGTGTAACCTACACGCTTACGCAACTCCTCAATCTTGTAGATATTCTTGAGCGTTTCACGAAGTTTCTTGTTGGCTGCCAAGAAGGCAATAACTACCAAAAAGACAAGACCAACAATAAGATAACTATTCATAATTATCGCTTTAAGGTTTCTTACATTTTCTCGATGCTACCACCTGCTGCTACGATTGCAGCCTCTGCGCTCTTAGAGAATGCGTGAGCTGTAACCTTCAGTGCCTTGGTAACTGCGCCATTGCCCAAAATCTTAACCTTATCGTTAGCCGATACGAAGCCCGATGCTACCAAAGTCTCGAGCGATACCTCTGCGAGGTTCTTCTTTGCAGCCAGATCCTCGAGGGTCGAAAGGTTAATTGCCTTGAACTCTACGCGCTTGATGTTAGTAAAGCCGAACTTGGGAAGACGACGCTGGAGAGGCATCTGACCACCCTCGAAACCTAACTTACGCGAGTAGCCCGAACGCGACTGCGCACCCTTGTGACCGCGAGTTGCAGTACCGCCGTGACCCGAACCTGCACCGCGACCAATACGCTTGTCGTGGTGAGTTGAACCCTTTGCGGGTTTGAGATTATTGAGTTCCATTGATTATTCCTCCTTGTTAGTTGTTTCACTTACTGTTTCCTCTGCCTTAGGAGCTGCAACCTTCTTAGTTGCCTTCTTAGCAGCCTTCTTCTCCTCGACTACCTCAACCTTTACCAGGTGCTTTACCTTCTCGACCATACCCAAGATGATAGCCGAGTCGCTGTGCTCTACTGTACGGTTGATCTTGCGCAGACCGAGTGCATCGAGATTCTTGCACTGCTGCTCAGTAGCACCAATGCGGCTTTTGATCTGTGTAATCTTCAATGTTGCCATAGTCTTCTTAAAAATTAACCGTTAAACACCTGATTGAGTGAGATACCGCGCAACTGTGCAACGCTGTATGCGTCACGCAACTCGCAGAGTGCGCCAATGGTAGCCTTTACGAGGTTGTGGGGGTTAGACGAACCCTTGCTCTTTGCGAGCACGTTCTTAACACCTACCGACTCCAATACGGCACGCATCGCACCACCGGCGATAATACCGGGACCCGGAGCTGCCGGACGAATCATCACCTCCGAACCGCCGAAACGCATCTCCTGCTTGTGAGGAATAGTTCCGTTGATTACGGGAATCTTCACGAGATTCTTCTTTGCATCCTCAACGCCCTTTGCAATTGCAGATGTAACCTCCGATGCCTTACCAAGACCGTAGCCTACAACACCGTTCTCGTTACCTACAACTACAATAGCTGAGAAGCTAAATGTACGACCTCCCTTAGTTACCTTAGTAACGCGGTTGATAGCAACGAGTCTATCCTTCA
Source organism: Alistipes sp. (assembly GCA_017630245.1). Taxonomy (GTDB): domain Bacteria; phylum Bacteroidota; class Bacteroidia; order Bacteroidales; family Rikenellaceae; genus Alistipes. Next base: position 1,802 of record JAGBVQ010000204.1, read on the forward strand.
ACTCGAGGTCGCTTGTACGTACTTTCTTTATGTTAATATTTGACATATCGCATTAGAATTTAAGACCGCCTTCGCGTGCAGCGTCAGCCAACATTTTTACTCTTCCGTGGTAGAGGTAACCGTTACGGTCGAAAGCGACGGTCGAAATACCCTTCTCGGCAGCCTTCTTAGCAGCCAAAGTACCTACCAAAGCGGCAACTTCACACTTGTTCTTGCCGGCAGCCTCTGCTACAACCTCCTTCGAAGATGCTGTTGCTAAAGTAACGCCTGCAAGGTCATCAATGAACTGTACGTAGATCTGCTTGTTGCTACGGAATACAGTCATACGGGGACGCTCTGCGGTACCGCTAACGATCTTGCGGATACGCATCTTGATCCTCTCTCTTCTTTCTATCTTATTCAATGACATAACTTGACTTCTGTTTTACTATTTAGCATTTGCAGACTTACCTGCCTTACGACGAATTACCTCGCCTACGAACTTAATACCCTTACCCTTGTAAGGCTCCGGCTTACGCAGCGAGCGAAGCTTTGCAGCAACCTGACCTACGAGCTGCTTATCGATACTCTTAAGAGTTACGATAGGCGCACCCTTCTTCTCAGTTACAGCAGTTGCAGTAACCTCTGCGGGCAGCTTGAGATATGTATCGTGCGAGTAACCAAGGCTCATCTCCAATACATCTCCCTTAACCTCAGCTTTGAAACCGACACCCACGAGCTCCTGCTTGATCTCGTAGCCCTTCGATACGCCGATAACCATGTTGTTAATAAGTGCGCGGTAGAGACCGTGCAGTGAACGGTGGCGCGGCTGGTTGGTCGGACGGGTCACGAAAACAGCGGGAATCTCCTTGTCAGAGTCCTTCGGTGTATGTGTTCCAACCTCAACTTTGATGTCCGAGTCAACTTTCTGGCTCAGTGTTCCAAGTGGTCCTTTCACGCTTACCGTGTTGTCCGGAGCGACCTCAACAGTAACGCCGGCGGGCAAGTTTACAGGTAATTTACCAATTCTTGACATTTTAGTTTAAGTTTTAACATTAATAGATATAGCACAATACTTCACCACCTACATTCTCCTTGCGAGCCTTAGCATCGGTCATAATACCCTTCGAAGTCGAAAGGATTGCGATGCCCAAGCCGTTCTGCACACGGGGCATATCTGCTACCGATGCGTACTGACGGAGACCGGGACGGCTAACACGCTTCAAGTTCTTGATAGCGTTAGTCTTGGTGGCTGCGTCCCACTTGAGAGCGATCTTGATGGTCGGGTGGCCCTTCTCATCATTGTCGAACTTGTAAGCAAGGATATAACCCTGCTCGTAG
>JAGBVQ010000205.1 GCA_017630245.1 Alistipes sp.
CCCGTATAGCGGAACATACCAAGGCCCCAATTATAGAAGATAAAGCCTCCGATAATCGACTGACCGAGGTAGTTGGTAAGACTCATCTTTCCGTAGGGAGCAATCTTCATTAGCGCATCGTGCACCTTGGGTCGATTGTAGAACAAAAGCACAACACCGCTAACGATTGCAAGCATCGAGGCAATGTTACGCCACATCTTGAGCATAGTTCCGAGGCTTCGCTTAATGCAAGGCGTTGTAACCATATCGGGGATATACTCAAAAGCAGGTGCTAGCACTACAAATGCCACAAGCGACCAGATAAGCACCTTTGTCCAAATACGGAGATTGTTACCCTCGTTATAGAACAGACGCTTGCGACCCAGGTAGATTCCCAACAAGAAGAGGAACGGAGTCTGGGTCATACGACCGTGTTCGATAGACCAGGTGAAATTTACGGGGAAACCACTGCGAATGCCCTCAATGGCAACATCCAGCCACGAGCCACCCGACTGTGCCGGCAGGACATTGGCGAACAACTCCTTCGAGCCGAGATAGAGGGGTTGAGTCTCGGGGTTAATCAATCCCAAAACGATATAAACCAACTCAATCGGGTGCAACATGAGGATAATCGCAGCCGTAATCAGCACCTTATTGCTTGCGCGGATAAACGGCATAACCAGCACTCCGCAAACGGCATAGACGGTCAGAATATCGCCATTATAGAAGAGGAGGTCGAATAGACCGAACATAAACAACAGCACCATACGCCACAGGAATCGGGGTCGGAAATCAACGCCCTTCTGCGCTTGATTGTCGTGCTGAATAAAGAAACTCAAGCCAAAGAGCAGCGAGAAGATAGCATACATCTTACCGGCGAGCAGGAAAAACGTAGTATCCCATACAGCCTGATTCAGCCAACCCATAAAGGGAGTAGATGGGTCGCGGAACTGATAGAAGTTTAGTTGCTCGATAAAGTGAATTAAGACGATTCCACCGATGGCAATACCACGCAGAACGTCTGCAACATCGATTCGGGTGTTGGGTTTTGTAGAGGGTGTGTACATGTTTGTTTTATTCAATTATTAGTTCAAGTATACCGATAGCTGTATTATTATCTTTTGGCGTCATATTGATTCGCAGAGCCTCAGCCTCAATTGCCTCCGCCGAATGCACCACATTGAATTGGTCGAGAGCGGTTCCGAATTGGTCGGTAATGTATGGCTTATACTCGTGCCACTCGCCGTTAGCAAGATACTCAATACTCCACGACTTGGGTCTTTGCACGCCACCATTATCATCGTACCAATATACCGACACACGCTCCACGGCCTGAGCCTTTTTGAATGTTACTTCGATATTCTGAGGTTTGCCCTGCTGCTTCCACGAAGTCCAACGCATAATGCTTTTGTCGTGAGAGTGGCGAGGTTGCTCACCATCAACAATAGCGTAGATATCATCGCCCTGATTATTGGTATGTGAAGCCTTTACATCTGCAATGTTTTCGGGCAGACGCAATATGGCGCTACTTGATAGCGCAGTAGCTGCATCTCGTCCAAACCATACATTCATCTGCGTATTGTCACCACGGTTGTTCCAAGCGTAGTAAGGGATAAGTTTGAGTGTTGTAGGCTCGCAATTCTCGTCATACGCTACATCGGCCGCAACCGTAATGGTCGGTATTCCACTCAATACACCCTCCTCAAAGCGGCTTACTTTGCACTTTTTGGAGTTGAGCGAAGAGATATAACATCTCGAAACAGGAGCGTCGTTATCCGGCTCCTCAGCACAGAATACCAGCGGACCACGAGTAATGCAGAGGCGGTTGGTGTCGGCCTTCACTCGCTCGTCAGCCACCGAGTAGCGCACCTTCATCGGCAACGAGAGTTCAACCTTATCACCTGCGCTCCATTTGCGATGCACCGGCAAGAACCCATCGACAATATCGCTACACACTCTTTTGCCATTGACCTTAGCCGTAAACTTAGAGTGTATACCATCGGCATACGAATAGAGTTCACCCGGCACAAAACGATCATTAAGCCACGAAGGAATGCGCAACCAAAGAGTAAACTCCTCGCCATCGGTTGCCGGCTCAACCTCGATTGCCACCTCGCCCTCGAAGGGGTATTCGGTCTGCTGACGCAACTTTACCGTGCCAACCTCCAGAGGAACGTCAACCTCACTGCCGACATAGAATGAGCAGAAGATATCGTCGTTGGTATGCGAGTAGACCATTCCCGAAATTTGAGGGATCAGACGTGCCAAATTCGAGGGACAGCAAGCTGTGGTAAACCAGGGCGAACGACCTGCGTGTCCTCGGTTGAAGGCACGACGACCATCAGTTTCGAGTGGATTAACATAGAAGAAGCGATTACCTTCAAGATTAACACCGGCCAACACGTTATTGTAGAGAGAGACCTCTGCCACATCGACATACTTCGCATCTCCCGACATCAGATACATTCGGTAGTTGAACATAACATTACCCACCGCAGCACAGGTCTCGTCATAGGTCCTAAAGTTGGGCAGCTCATATGCAGGGCCAAAACCCTCGATGCCGGCAACAGCTCCCAGACCGCCCGTGATGTGCATCTTCCTATCAACTATATCGTGCCATACCGCATCGAGCGTGGGCAGCAACGACTTGTCGCCATTGATTGCCACCAAGTCTGCCATGCCTGAGTAGAGGTAGACGGCACGCACGGCGTGTCCTACAGCCTCACGTTGCTCACGAACGGGGATATTCTGTTGAGCGTAGTTGGGGGCGTATGCGCCCGTACCTTCGGTATTGGCGTGTACTCCACGAATATCGACAAACTTCTGAGCCATATCCAGATAGAGCTTATTGCCCGTAACCTGATACATCTTAACAAGAGCCAACTCAATCTCTTCGTGGCCCGGAGCCTCCATTACGGGCTTGCCTCCATTGTAGTTGGGGTCGCCCTCAAAGAATACACGATTGATATGTTGCGCACTCTTCTCGGCTACATCCAGCCACTTGCGCTTGCCCGTAGCACGATAGTAGGCGATAGCACCCTCGTACATATGGCCCATATTATAGAGCTCGTGGCTGTGAGCAACATACGAATAGGGTTTGTCGCCTGTCGAGCGATTGTTGCGAGGATTGCGCAGGTGCTTCGGCATTGTGTGGTGCTCGTAGAGGTAGCCGTCGCTCTTTTGGGCTGCTGCTATAATGTCGATGATTTCATCCATCTTAGCCTCAATTTCGGCATCTCGCTCCAATGTAAGAAGATAGGCCGCTCCCTCCATAACCTTGAATAGATCGGATGATACATAGTAGCGACCTTCGAGTGGTTTGGTTACTCGCTTGCCTTTGAGATAGTCGCCCACGCGACGCAGGTTTTCCACTGCATACCAAGTCTTGTCGAATGAAAATGGTACAAGCACCTCTTTCTGGGTTTTGAGTCGAGGTAACCAGAAATTATCCTCCAGAGTAACTTGCTGGAAGGGTATCTGTTTCAGCGGCTCATTGACCTTTTCGGCTGAGAACTTCTCGCTACTGCAAGCAAACAGGATTATAGATACCGCACAACAAGCAATACTCCGTGTCGTGATTTTAAGAAATTGTTTCATCTATTTTGTAGTTAGTTTAGTTTCAACAGCAAAATTAAAAATTTTACAGCAAACGAGCAAAGGAAAAACCCTAATAGTAACAATATAAAAAAGAAGATAGGAAGTCCTCTGCTCGCTGAACGCGCGAGAGAGACTCCCTATCAAAAAATTATGCAAAAGTAGCTATAATACTACTTCCAGAGATTGCGGGGATATACGCCGTCGGCAATCAGCTGCTCGATCTTGGCTACCAATGCAGGCTTATCCTCTTTGTATGTAACGCCAAACCAAAGGGCAGATGTGTTCAATACCTTAAGTTTTGCGGTGTTGTTGCTGATCAGGTGATTAACCATCAAGGGGATGAAGAACTCAGACTTGAGGTTCTCGCAATTCTCTGCAAGGAAGCCCTTGAAGTACTCCTTCGAATAGTCGAAATAGTCGGGAGTAAAGCCGAAGAGGTTCATCGATACGGGGGTGTTCTCAGCCAGAGGCTCATCAGTGCCCAAGTCGTGGAATACGATAGTGCCATTTACACGCTCGATCTGAGTACGCTCAACCATCGAAGTGAGGAATTTGTTGTCGTCAACCTCGCATACACCACGCGATACAGTACCGTTGTCAGACAGGGTCTTATTAACCTCGTAACCAACCATACAGTAGTGACCCTTCGAGTCACCAAGATTGCTCAAGTAGCTACCGATAACCTGGTATGCGTCAGTGCCATAGAAGTCGTCAGCGTTGATTACTGCAAATGGCTCCTTGATAGCCTCAGCTGCCATCATAACAGCGTGGTTAGTGCCCCACGGCTTTACACGGCCTTCGGGTACCGAGAATCCTTCGGGCAGGTAGTCGAGCTCCTGGAAAACGTACTCAACCTCGATCTTGCCACCGAAACGCGCTGCGTTGAGGATCTCAACAAACTCCTTCTCGAATGAGTGGCGGATGACGAATACTACCTTGCCAAATCCTGCGCGAATTGCGTCATAGATCGAATAGTCGATAATTGCCTCGCCATTGGGGCCTACGCCATCCATCTGCTTGAGAGAGCCGTAGCGCGAACCCATACCTGCTGCGAGTACCAATAAAGTCGGTTTAGTCATAATTTTATGATTTTTATAGGTTTTTGTATTTACATTGATACAAAGGTAGCAAAATTTAGTAAAGTTTTATCACTCTTTCGTTAAATTTAAGATCAAACCTTATCTTGCGGTTCGACTATAGTCTGATTCCGGTATATAAACACACAAGGCTGTCCTACCTCTGGGGTTGGAACAGCCTTGTGTGTTTATGTAATATTACCCTCTAATTATCGTATGTCTTGACCACAATGTTGTTGATCTTATTTTTGAACTTTGACATATCGCTCTTGCCGTCAATAATGAAATCAAATGTGAGGATTACCTTCGGATGAGGTCTGTCTGCAACAGTTTCGATAGGCCCCCACTTTGCCTTCTTAATCACGCGTTCAACCTCTTCGGTCAGTCGTTTGTCGGGCGAGCGGTGTACTTTTTTTATTTCGGCCGAGCCGTCGATAAGGTTTACTGCAAACTCTACTAGCACTTGACCATCCAGACCGTTTGCCTTTGTGTCGGCAGGGTAGCGGATATTCATCTTTGCATAGTCGCTGAATTGTTGGAGCAGAGCTGCAGTTTCGGTGCTTGTGGGTTGCGTTGAAACCTCTACTTTCTGAAACTTTGGTGCTTCTGGTGCTGCTTGAGACTCTGCTCTCACAGCGCCGAAAACCAATACCATACCTGCAATCATCGGGATTGCTGCGCATACGCGCAAGGGAGAAAATTTCCCCATCTTGAAGTTTGTCATCATAAGGAAACGTTTTTTAGAAGTTTGACTCTTCAGCCCGCAAGTTACCTCCGGATAATAACCATAGAGCTGTTGGAAAACAAGCAGTCGATACGTTCCAACATCGTAACCCTTATCAATGACATCTTTATCAGCTTCCCACTCCTGTACTTCAACCAGACTATTGCCTGCGAGCCAGATGAACGGGTTAAACCAAAATAGACAACGTAAAGCCTCGATTATAAGCCTTTCGGTAGAGTGGTGATGGCGGATGTGACTGTATTCGTGAGTGATTACAGCATCGCGCGCAGATCCTTCAAAGGCGTTGTTGATATATATGGTGCGCCAGAATGAGAATGGCTCCTTTATTTTATGGCTCTCGGCTAGAGTGTAAGCCTCATAAAATGTTAATTTGGAGATTCTGCGAATGGCAAAAACCTCGCGTAAGCGAAGCACTAAACGCAGTAGATTCAACGCGACTACTATAGCGTATATTACGGTAACTATATATGTGAATATTGTTTTCCAATCTGCCTCAGATATTGTTTCTGTTGAAAAAATGGTTGTTGCGGTGGCGGTTGTGGATGCTAAAGGATGTTGCAGAATCACAGATTCGGCAGGGTATATTGGCAACTCTAAAATAGGAATTATAGTTGCCAGTATAGATGTGATAACTATGTATGCACGAGCCAATCGGTGGGCAATTCTTCCCTCGATGATCAATCTGTATAGTGCATAAAATAGACCATTGCAACAGATAAACTCGAATAGATATGTTGTCATAATCCTGTCGGTTATTTATTCTGTAATAACTTTATAATTTCATCGGTCTCCTTGAGTGAAATAGACTTATTTGTTGATAAAAATGATACCAAACGAGAAGGTGATCC
>JAGBVQ010000206.1 GCA_017630245.1 Alistipes sp.
GCCTTCATGTGGTCGGGCAATGTAGCGCAAGTTGTCTCTGCATCGTTAACAGAGTTCAAAAGGAACGAGCCACCCTTCTTCAAGCCCTTCAGTACGTCATACTTGTCAACATACGAAGGAACGTGGCAAGCTACAAAATCAGGAGTAGTTACCAAGTAGGGCGAAGTAATCGGGTTATCACCGAAACGGAGGTGCGACGAGGTGTAACCACCCGACTTCTTCGAGTCATACGAGAAGTATGCCTGGCAATATTTGTCGGTCGAGCCACCGATAATCTTAATCGAGTTCTTGTTTGCACCTACAGTACCATCCGCACCAAGTCCGAAGAACAAAGCCTCGAAAGTACCCTCCTTTGCCATCGAGATCTCCTCACCAACGGGCAACGACAACATTGTAACATCGTCGTTGATACCTACTGTGAAGTGATCCTTGGGCTGTGCAGCCTTCAAGTTCTCGAATACGGCCAACATCTGAGCCGGAGTGGTATCCTTCGACGAAAGACCGTAACGACCACCGATAATCATCGGCTGCAACTCTGCACCGTAGAATGCATCGCGGATATCGAGGAACAAAGGCTCGCCACTTGCACCGGACTCCTTTGTGCGATCAAGAACACAGATGCGCTTTACGCTTGCGGGCAGTACATTGAAGAGGTACTTTGCCGAGAAGGGACGATAGAGGTGAACGGTGATAACACCCACCTTCTCGCCCTGCGAGAGCAGGTAATCCACACACTCCTTAACAGTCTCGGTAACCGAGCCCATTGCAATAACGATATTCTCGGCATCCTCAGCACCATAGTAGGTAAAGGGCTTATAGGTACGACCTGTAATCTTCGAAATCTCCTCCATAGTCTCTGCTACCATATCGGGCAGACGATCGTAGAAGCTGTTGGCAGCCTCACGGCTCTGGAAGTAGATATCGGGGTTCTGTGCTGTACCGCGAGTTACAGGGTGCTCGGGATTCAGACCACGAGCGCGGAACTCCTTAAGTGCATCGCGATCGAGCAGTGCGGTGAGCGAAGCCTCGTCGATAAGCTCAATCTTCTGAATCTCGTGCGATGTGCGGAATCCATCGAAGAAGTGAAGGAAGGGCACTCGGCTCTTAATAGCTACCAAGTGAGCCACACCAGCCAAATCCATAACCTCCTGCACCGACGAAGTTGCCAACATAGCAAAACCTGTCTGGCGTGTAGCCATCACATCCTGGTGATCGCCGAAAATCGAGAGCGACTGCGCTGCCAAAGCACGAGCCGAAACGTGGAATACACCCGGGAGCAACTCGCCCGAAATTTTATACATATTGGGAATCATCAACAACAGACCCTGCGAAGCGGTAAATGTTGAAGTGAGGGCACCGCTCTGCAATGAGCCATGCACTGCACCTGCTGCACCTGCCTCCGACTGCATCTCTACAACCTTAACGGTCTCGCCAAAGATGTTTTTACGACCCTGAGCAGCCCATTCGTCAACATACTCCGCCATTGTTGATGAGGGAGTAATCGGGTAGATTGCGGCAACCTCCGAGAACATATACGCGATATGTGCTGCGGCGTAGTTACCGTCACAAGTAATAAATTTTTTTTCTGCCATAACTTTTATGCTTTTATGTTTTGTTTGAATTTTCTATCTGCAAATACCTCGCAAAATCGTTCCCTTACACCTATAAATAAGAGAAAACCCCATTTTGCGCATACAAATTTACAAATTGTAAATTAACAAAACAAGATTTAAAACTGTTAGTTTATTAACAAGTAGACAAAAAATAAAATCACCCTACCCGACCATCGGATAGAGTGAAGAGAATCAATAACTTTAGCTGCAGCGTAGCGTAATACTACTTCGTTTCTTTCATCTTTTGCAGCTCATACATACGATCACGGAAACGAGCCGCAGCAAGGAAATCGAGCGATTTGGCAGCACGCTCCATATCCTCTCTTGCCTTAGTTATGAGGGTATCAATATTCTCGGGCGTAACATACTCCTTTTGAGCATCTGCCGCCATAGCTAAATCGCCATAATGCTCCTCCGCAAAAGGATAGACCACATCATCCTTAAACTTAGGCTCACCGAGCAGCATCTTCTGACCCATACCACTCTTCTGCGCACGACGAGGAAGAATCTGATGTTCAATATTATAGCGAACCTGAACAGTTCGGTGTCGATTACTCTCCTCCATTGCCGCCGACATCGAATCGGTACACTCATCGGCGTACATTATCACATGTCCGTTGGGATGACGTGCCGCACGACCTGCGATCTGAATAATCGAGGTCTTATTACGCAAAAATCCCTCCTTGTCGGCATCTAAAATTGCCACTAATGCAACCTCTGGCAGATCCAATCCCTCTCGCAGCAGATTAACGCCAATAAGCACATCGAACATTCCCGCACGCAAATCCTCGAGAATCTGCACTCGTTCAAGTGTATCCACATCCGAATGGATATAGCGATTGCGAACTCCTACACGATCCAAATAGCGCGAAACCTCCTCTGCCATACGCTTGGTAAGGGTTGTGATAAGGACCTTATCATCCCTTCTCACACAGCGCTCAATCTCCTCAAGCAGGTCGTCAATCTGATTTATCGTCGGACGAATCTCCATCGCGGGGTCGACCAAACCGGTCGGGCGAATAAGTTGCTCAATTACAACACCTTCACTTCGTATCAATTCATACGTCGAGGGGGTTGCACTAACATATATAGTCGCACCTGTCAGCCCCTCAAACTCATCAAATCGCAAGGGCCTATTATCCTTTGCCGCCGGAAGACGGAAGCCATACTCTACAAGATTCTCCTTTCGTGCCCTATCGCCACCATACATCGCACGAATCTGCGGAATAGTTACGTGGCTCTCATCAACCACCAATAGGAAGTCTTCGGGGAAGTAATCCAACAAGCAGAACGGACGTGTTCCGGGATCTCGACCGTCAAAATATCGAGAATAGTTCTCAATACCAGAGCAATAACCCAACTCCTTAATCATCTCCAGGTCATACTCCACTCTCTGCTTCAATCGCTGAGCCTCAAGCATACGACCCTCCTTCTCGAAAAAGGCGACCTGCTTTCCGAGATCGACATATATCTCCGAAACAGCTCTAAAGATGCGATCTTTTGTAGTAACAAAGAGGTCGGCGGGGAAGAGTGTCACCTGATCCAGACTCTCAAATCGCTGACCCGAAACAGGATCAATGACCGAGATTGATTCAATCTCATCATCAAAGAAGGTAACTCGATAACTATTACCACCAAATCCAGGCATAACATCGACCACATCACCCCTCACGCGGAAGGTTGAAGGAGTTAATTCAAGTTCAGTTCGGGTATATAATGCCTCGACCAAACGGTAGAGAAATTTTCTGTAATCAATCTTGTCACCAACCGCAATGCTTACCGATGTAGCGTGAAAATCATCGGGGTTACCGATACCATAAAGACACGACACGCTCGACACTACAATCACATCTCGCCTACCCGAAAGCAGCGCAGAAGTGGCACTCAGGCGCATCTTTTCAATCTCGTCATTTATCGAGAGATCCTTCTCGATATAGGTATCTGTAGTGGGCAGATAGGCCTCAGGCTGATAGTAATCGTAGTAAGAGACAAAATACTCAACAGCGTTTTCCGGGAAGAAGTTCTTAAACTCGCCATATAGCTGCGCTGCGAGAGTTTTATTATGGCTAAGGACAAGCGTCGGGCGGTTGAGCTGTGCAATTACATTTGCAATCGTGAAGGTTTTACCCGAACCTGTAACACCAAGCAGGGTCTGACTACTAAAGCCATCCCCCACAACCTCTACAAGTTGAGCAATTGCCTCGGGCTGATCACCCGTAGGCTTATAATCCGACACAAGTTTGAAATCCATACCAATGCAAAAATACAACACTACAACCGAAAAACAAAATTCACACCTCGAATTCGTAGAACATTAAGATAAATTATCGTCTTTTGCTGGAAATTATAACATAATTTACTATTTTTGCGCTTATGATTGATAGAGCCACCATAGATCGCATCTTCGCAGCAGCTGACATTGTCGATATAATCAACGACTATGTTACGCTTAAACGCAAGGGTACAAACTACCAGGCCTGCTGTCCTTTCCACAACGAAAAGACCCCTTCGTTTGTCGTTTCACCGGCAAAGGGAGTATTCAAATGTTTCGGTTGCGGCAAGGGTGGCAATGCCGTTACGTTTGTTATGGAGCACGAGAATGTAACCTACCCTGAGGCTCTAAAAATCGTAGCAAAGAAGTACGGCATCGAGGTACAAGAGAAGGAACTCACCCCCGAGGAGCAGCAGCGAAATGACAATCGCGAAAGTATGTTCGCACTGAATAGTTGGGCCGCTGACTACTTCGTACACTACATGCACCACGAGGCTGAGGGTATGAGTATCGGTATGCCCTACTTCCGCCAGCAACGCGGATTTACCGACGCTACGATCAAGAAATTCGGACTCGGATTCTGCCCCTCGCGTGGCGATAAGATGTCTAAAGATGCTATGGCGGCGGGCTACCGCGAGGAGTTCCTCACCGCAACGGGTCTGGCAATTAAGCGCGAGAGTGATGGATCGCTCCACGACCGTTTCTACGATCGTGTAATGTTCCCCGTGCACAATATTTCGGGTCGTGTTGTAGCCTTCGGTGGTCGTACACTGCGCACCGATAAGAAGGTTGCCAAGTATCAGAACTCTCCCGAGAGCGAAATCTATAGCAAAAAGAACGAGCTCTATGGACTCTACTTCGCAAAGAAAGCGATTCAGCAGCAGGACTTCGCCATTATGGTCGAGGGCTACACCGATGTAATCTCGATGCACCAAGCCGGAGTAGAGAATGTAGTTGCATCATCGGGAACATCGCTTACCATTGAGCAGATTCGACTACTCAACAGATTCACGCGCAATATCACCGTTATCTACGATGGTGATGCAGCAGGCATTAAGGCCTCAGAGCGCGGTATCGACCTGATTCTGGCAGAGGGAATGAACGTACGCATCGTCTCACTTCCCGAGCCCGAGGATCCCGACTCGTTCGCCCGCACGCACACCGCTGAGGAGGTGAAAGAGTATATCCGCAACAATGAAGAGGATTTTATCTCTTTCAAGGCCAAGATGTTGCTTGAGGATGCGGGCAACGACCCGATTAAGCGCTCGGCTGTAATTACCAATATGGTAAACTCCATATCTCTGATTCCCGACAATATTCAACGCACGGTATATATTGCCGACTGCGCCCGTATTATGAATATTGACAAGGAGGTGCTTATAGGAGAGGTGGCACGCAAGCGAATGCGCGCGGCGGGTGGTGGAGCTGAAGCGGATGATTTTATGCGCCGTCAGCAGGCTCAGATTCGCTCCGAGCAGGCTCAGACACAAAGCATAAACCAGCAAGCAACACAAACCTCTGGCATTATAGGAGCCGGCAGTAGTATGGATTCGTTGGAGCGCGAGTTATTGAAATATCTGCTCAAGTTCGGGCACCGCTACTTCGAGTTTAAGGAGGGTCGCAACTATGTGAATATGAATGTTGCTGCAGAGATTCTGCGTGACCTTGACGGCGATGGCATACAGTTCCAGACTCCGTCGCACAACGCGATTCTCAATCTCTACCGCACCCTATGGCGAGAGTCCGGCGAGGGCATGGAGATTCCCGCAAACCACTTCACGAGCCACCAAGACCCCGAGGTATGCAATGTAGCAGTCGATCTGCTGATGTCTGACGACAACTACATTCCCAGCGAGATTTGGAGCAAGAAGGATGTGCACGTCGAGAGCATAGAGGAGATTTTAGCCATTGGCGTACCCAAGGCGATAACACTCTACAAATCGAAGATTGTCGACGGCATCATTGCCGATCTGGATAACCAATTAAAACGTCCCGGAATAACCGAGGATGAGGAGATGGAGATTACTCAACGAATTGCACTCCTTAACACAGCAAAGGTCAAGATGTCGAAAATAACAAACCGATCAATATTGTAAAACAAATAGAATAAATCATTTATAAACAACAAATTATAAAGCATTATGTGTAGAGCCCTGATTATCGGTGCAGGCGGTGTAGGTACCGTCGTAGCACAGAAGGTTGCAGCAAACCCCGTCTTCACTGACGTTATGCTTGCTAGCCGTACAAAATCGAAGTGTGATGCCGTAGCTGCGGCTATTGGCGGCAATCGCGTAAAGACCGCACAGGTTGATGCAGACTCTGTAGAGGAGTTGGTAGCCCTGTTCAATGAGTTCAAGCCCGATATCGTTATCAATGTAGCATTACCCTATCAGGATTTGACTATTATGGATGCTTGTCTTGAGTGTGGTTGCAACTACCTCGACACAGCAAACTACGAGCCGAAGGATGAGGCTCACTTCGAGTATTCGTGGCAGTGGGCATACCAGGATCGCTTCAAGGAGAAGGGCCTTACAGCTATTCTCGGCTGCGGTTTCGACCCGGGTGTTACCGCAATCTTTACCGCTTACGCTGCAAAGCACCACTTCGACGAGATTCACTACCTCGATATCGTAGACTGCAACGCAGGTAACCACGGTATGGCTTTCGCTACAAACTTCAACCCCGAGATCAACATCCGCGAGGTGACCCAGAAGGGCCGCTACTTCGAGAATGGCGAGTGGGTTGTTACCGAACCCCACCAGATCCACGCTCCGCTCAACTACCCCGAGATCGGCGAGCGCGAGTCGTATGTAATCTACCACGAGGAGCTCGAGTCACTCGTTAAGAACTACCCCACCCTCAAGCGTGCACGTTTCTGGATGACCTTCGGTCAGGAGTACCTCACACACTTGCGCGTAATTCAGAATATCGGTATGGCTCGTATCGACCCGATTATTTACAACGGTGTTGAGATTGTGCCCATCCAGTTCCTGAAGGCAGTATTGCCCGATCCCAAGTCGCTCGGTTCGAATTACCACGGCCAGACCTCGATCGGTTGCCGCATCAAGGGTATCAAGGATGGCAAGGAGCGCACATACTACATCTACAATAACTGTGACCACGAGGTTGCGTTCAAGGAGACCGGCACACAGGCTGTAAGCTTTACGACCGGTGTTCCCGCAGCTCTCGGTGCTTCGATGTGGGCAAAGGGCTTGTGGCGCGGTGCAGGCGTATTTAACGTAGAGGAGTTCGATCCGGATCCGTTCTTGGCTGAGCTCGGCGAGCAGGGTCTTCCCTGGGTTGAGATGTTCGACGTGGATCTCGAGGTTGATAAGATTAAGTAAACCTATCTTCAAAGCAACAAAATGGCGTGTCGTTTTGCGACACGCCATTTTGTTTTATCTACAGAAATCTAATCTCTATTTAATTATTCTCTGAATCGAGTTGGCGCGATGCATCGCCGAATTAAGTCCCTCGACATCGTCACTCTCGATCATCTTGCGCAGAATCTGCAACTGGTGGATATGCTCACGCAGAACATCCAGCACATTATATTTATTTTTAAGGAATATCGGAGTCCAGGTCGTAGCCGACGATTTCGCCAAACGCACCGTACTCTCGAAACCTCCGCCTGCAAGATCGAAGATGTGTTGCTCTTCTCGCTCTTTCTCCAAGACGGTCAGCGCCAACGCAAACGATGTGATATGCGAGATATGCGACACATAAGCTGCATGCAGGTCGTGCTCCTCACCGCTCGACATAGATATTCTCGACATTCCAATCTTATCGTAGATTCCTTCTACCATTGCCAAGGCATCTTCAGCAGAGCGTTCACGCTCCAGAATAACTGCAGTACGACCCGCAAATGCATCATCACGTGCTGCCTGAGGACCACTATACTCGGTACCCCACATCGGGTGCGTCGCAACAAATCGAGCACGACGAGGATGTTGCGAAATTGCATCACATAACTCCTCCTTAATCGAGCCCATATCCATCACTACCTGCTTATCATTCACACGATTAAGCACCTTTACGGCGAGTAGTGGCAACGTATCAACCGGCACGGCCAGCACGATAAGATCAGCTGCAGCAATGCCCTCCTCCAGCGTCACAATCTTATCGACAAGTCCTCGGCGCAAAGCCTCCTCTGCGTGGCGAGGCGACTGCTCAACGCCCAATATTTGGTCTGCCACTCCGTGCTTTCGCAACACCAACGCAAACGAACCTCCGATAAGGCCAACTCCGACAACTAAAACCTTCATAATCGTCTATTTGTTAATAAGTTTCATCTGTACGTGTACAGACTCCTCGTGAATCGCACGCAACACTGTCTTCACAAATTCGGGATTGATATCGAGCTCCTCCGCCAACGCTCCACGATGATTCAGAATTTCATCATAACGCTGAGCCTGCAAAACGGGCATATTATGCTCCTTCTTATACTGTCCAATCTCACGCGATACACGCATACGCTTCGAGAGCAGCGAGAGGAGTTGATTATCGAGTTTATCGATTTCTCGACGCAACTCGGCAAGGCTCTCTGTTGTTTGAGTAGTTTCGCGAATAATCAGATGATCGAGAATTACAGCCAACGCATCGGGGGTAACCTGCTGATTTTTATCACTCCACGCACAATCAGGATTGCAGTGAGATTCAATCATCAAACCATCAAATCCCAGATCCATAGCCTCCTGCGAAAGTGGTGCAATAAGTTCTCGACGACCGCCCATATGACTCGGATCACAGAAGATCGGGAGATTCGGCAGACGGCGACGCAACTCAATGGGTATATGCCACTGCGGGGGGTTGCGGTAGAGCGACTTCTCATACTCACTAAATCCACGGTGGATAGCACCCAGACGCTTAACTCCGGCATTATTCAGACGCTCCAGCGCTCCAATCCACAACTCCAAGTCCGGATTTACGGGATTTTTGACCAACACCGGAACATCGTGACCTCGCAGTGCATCTGCAATCTCCTGCATTGCAAATGGATTCGCTGCCGTACGCGCTCCGATCCAAAGAATGTCGACTTCAGCGGCCAGGGCAGCCTTAACGTGCTTCTCGGTAGCAACCTCGACAGCCGTAAGCATACCGAGTTCGCTCTTCACTCGCTTGAGCCAATCAAAGCTCAGCTCACCCACTCCTTCAAAGCCACCCGGCTTGGTACGCGGCTTCCACACTCCGGCACGGAAAATCTTCACACCGGCAGCGGCCAGACCGCGTGCAGTATCCATAATCTGCTCCTCTGACTCGGCACTACACGGACCGGCTATAATCAACGGGCGACGAGACTCTACGCCCTCAAATACTATCTTCTCAAGTTCCATAACTCTATTTTCTGAATAACTATAAAACACTCTGTATTGCCCCATTCTGCACCCTATGCAGCGCCTCTCTCATACGCTCGCGAGTTGCACATAACGATATGCGGATATATCTATTACCATTGCTACCGAAGACCATTCCGGGCGTAATGAAGATGTTCTCTTCATAGAGCAACAGGTCGGTCAATTGCTCTGCATCGCGCATTCCATCGGGGATACGTCCCCAGAGGAAAAGTCCAACTTGATCTGAATCGAAACTACACCCCAGAGCCGTCATAATCTGCTCGGCAATCTTTCTGCGATCGGCATACTCTGAATTAAGCTCCGCGTACCACTCCTCGTCAGCTCCAAGCGCCTCGACAGCGGCAAGTTGCACAGGACGGAACATTCCCGAGTCGATATTGGATTTCACGCGAAGAATCCACTCGATAAACTGCGGATTCGAGGCCAACATTCCAACTCGCCAACCCGCCATATTATGGCTCTTACTCAAGGAGTTCATCTCAATGCATATATCCTTTGCACCCTCAATCTTCAGCAAACTCTCCGGCTGATCATTTAAGATGAAACTGTAGGGATTATCATTGCAAATAACGATACCGTGACGGCGACCAAAATCGACCAAGCGGCGCATAGTTTCAGCCGTAGCACGCGCTCCTGTCGGCATATTGGGATAGTTCACCCACATAAGTTTAATACGCTCCAAAGGTAACTTCTCCAGCGCCTCAAAGTCGGGCTGCCAACCATTCTCTTCGAGGAGGTCATAGGTAAAAATCTCAGCCTCAGCCAAACGGCTAACCGAAGAGTATGTCGGATAACCCGGATTGGGCACCAGAACACCATCTCCCTTATTGACAAAGGCAAGTGTGGTGTGGAGAATTCCCTCTTTGGAGCCAATCAGCGGTTGAATCTCGGTTTTGGGATCGAGCGCCACCCCATAGCTCTTGGCATACCACTCAGAGAAGGCCTTACGCAACTCAGGAATACCGACGTAGGGCTGATAAGAATGGGTATCGGCACGATGGCTCTGCTGGCAAAGAGTCTCTATAACATTGACGTGAGGTGGGCGGTCAGGGCCTCCGATTCCGAGGCTGATAACGTCACAACCCTTCTCGCGCAGATAGGCCACCTCTCGCAATTTTTTCGAGAAGTAATACTCACTAACACCCTGCACCCTCTTGGCAGGCTCTATCTTTTTACATTTTGAACTCTGCATACTCTCCAAGTGTTTTAAGGTCGCTAACAAGAGGTAGAATAGCTGCTACTGCTTGTCTATAACGTACCACATCGTCAAACGTTAAATCTATATAGAAACGATACTCCCACTCGTGACCGATGATTGGCAGTGATTGAATCTTTGTCAAATTTATATCGTAAAACGAGAGTATTGTAAGCACCTTCGATAGCGATCCACGCGCGTGCTGTAGACTAAACGCCAACGAAGCCTTATCTGGCTGGGTAGTCAGCATTCTCGACTGCTTATCGGTGTGAGCAATAACCAAGAAGCGGGTAAAATTGTGCTTATTAGTCTCGATACCCTCCTCCAGAATCTCCATTCCGTAGAGCTTGGCTGCCCAGGCGCTGCAAATGGCTGCGTGTCCACGAAGACCACGCTCCGCAATCTCACGGGCACTACCTGCCGTATCGTCCTTCTCAACAACCTTAAACGAGGGGTGACGCTTGAGAAAATCTCCACACTGCATCAGTGCAATCGGATGCGAGTGCACCTCGTGAATCGTATCAATAGTATCACCGGGCAGGGCGCACAAGACGTGCGAGATGCGCAACTTATACTCTCCCACAACCGCAAGGTCGCTGGCACGCAGCAGTTCGTGATTCTGCAGAAGACTGCCGGCAATGGTATTCTCGATTGCCACGATACCACAGAGCGAATCATCCGCCATTACCCTATCAAAGAGTTCATCAAAGGTATCGCACGGCACAGACTGCACCTCCTCATCCGCAAAGTAACCGCGTGCTGCCACCTCGTGAAAACATCCCTCGACACCCTGTATCGCTACTCTCAACATAAACTTATCGATCTATTAAAACTATCAATAAAAAATCCCGCTCTGTAAAGAACGGGACCATACATCTTTGCTGTTATCTGTTACACACCTTACACATACAATCCCTATTACTCTCGACTAAAAAAGTAATAATAAAAGAAGTATGCAGATGCAAAATTAGTCATAATCCAATCTCGTCTTAAGCCTTTGCGTAGTGCAAATATAATAAATAATTTTATAATTATCCATCTACGCCACTAAAAATTCACTTAAAAAAGAGATTTTTAATGGAGTTACACCCTACTCTAAGCGCGTTGTAAGGCTGAAATACTCCTTTCCAAACTCGTCGAAGGCAACAATCTTAATCTCGGCATTAACGCTTTGGGGTGTATATTCCACAAAGTGATAGGTATTTGCCGTATTCAAGAAACCAAATTTTTTAATTCCGTTACCCGTAGCCTCACGCATCTGATCGTAGAGCGAATCCTTGCAATGAATCATACGCAGATTTGGATTCTCGATCTTTTGGCCATCCTCATATATTTCGAATCGCCACTCGGGATGCCAATCCCACACATTCAGTTTCAAAACAGCCTGACCACTCTTGTTGCGCTCGCCTTTATTATATAAGCGGTATTTCTGCTCTGCGCGGTTAGTAAAGTTTACACTCTCGCGCGAAGCGAGCATACCGCCATCAAAATCATAACGTGTAAATGTCGAAGGAGCGCCATCGGTACACAACGGGAAGTACCACCACGAACCCGATACCGAGGGGTGGATATACTCTACCGTGTTCTTAAAGCCCGCAACAACGATAGTCTCCGCTTGGTGATTGTGTCCCGAAAGGATTGTCATTGGGAGGTTGCGCGAAGCGTAGATTCCGATAACCTTATCTGCGTTGTGTGTCGATTTTTCTCCCTTGCTACGGTAGCGGTACGACGGGCAGTGCCAAGCAAATACCACCTGCTTGGTATCTTTAGGCATCAATGCAGCATCGAGCTTCGTCCAATCGATCTGATCCTGCGTAATGCGAACCTCGTAGTTGCGATCCTTACCCTTCGATTTATGGTTACAATACTTTACATTATCCAACACAACATAGTGTACTCCGCCAATATTGAACGAGTAATAAGTCGGACCAAAGACCTTCATATACTCCTCCTCGGCAGCCGTATCGTCATCATCAAAGATATCCACAGCCTTCATATCGTGCTCGTGATTTCCGATAACAGTGTAGGTCTGTATCGGCATACCGCTGCGACTGCACACCTCGACAAAGTTCTCCAAATCACCATTGAACTTACCGCGCCAGTGCGACTCATTGCTAACGTCACCAAGGTTCAGACCGTAGACCTTTGCATCTGCGGGCAACTGCGCAACATAGTCACGCAGAGTAGCCATATATGTACGCGCAAAGGTCACCGAGTCGAGTTCGCCGACCGGGTTACTGAGCGGCATCTCCTTCAATGGAGTCTTCTTGGTCATCGCTCGATTGCGAACGTGTATATCTGCCGAGACTATAAGGTGATACTTCGACTGGTCTACCGCTTTCAGAGTAAAGTTATACTCCTTCTCTCCGGTAACTATTGGTCGATAAAAGTCGGGCATAAAACCTCGCACCGACGGCACTTCATACCCCGAGGGAGTAGAAATATAGACAAAACGAGAACGTACATCGTCTGTGCGCAATTTGTAGCAACCCTTCTTATTGGTTGTTGTGGCAGCAACTCCGTCGGTCACCATAACACCAGCAACTCCGCGACCATCACAAGTCACTCTACCCTTAATAGTTGCGGCCTGAAGTTCAGCTACGCTCGAAAGCGTAAACAGAATTGCCAATAGTCGAAAAAATACTCTTTTCATAGCTTAAAGTTTATTCATTTTCTACAAAGGTACAAAACAATCACTCTCTTCCAAACTTTTTTCGCCAAGATACTTCCAGGGTCTAAAACTTTTGCAAAAGTGCAGCTGGTTTCAATTTTATTTGCTATCTTTGAAAAAAATCACAAAATATGAAAAGATATCTCCTAACACTAACTATTGCTCTTTGCGCGATCACCCTAAAAATCGAAGCAAAAGAGAGTATGACCTCGCTAACCAACCGTGTAATGAGCATCGCTATCAAGCATTGCGAAAATATGGACAAGGCTCTTGAGCCAGGCCGCTCACCACGCTATTTCGGAGAGGGAAAGTTTGCTGACAAAGATATCAAATGGTGGTGCAGCGGTTTCTATCCCGGAACTATGTGGTATCTCTATGAGAATACCGGCAATGAGCAGATGCTTGCCCTTGCCAAGAAACACACCGAGCAACTCTCTCCGCTGCAGTGGTATAATAAGAATCACGATATCGGTTTCCAGATCTTCTGCAGCTACGGCAATGGATATCGCCTTACAGGCAATAAGGCATACGAAAAAGTTATCCGCAATGCCTCTGCAACTCTTATTACTCGCTATAATCCTACCGTTGGCTCGATTCGTAGCTGGGACTCTAAAAAGTGGAAATATGCTGTGATTGTCGATAATATGATGAACCTCGAAATGCTGATGTGGACAGCTAATCGAGCCAAGGATAAAAATTTGCGCAAGATCGCCATAACTCACGCCAACACCACTCTGCGAAACCACTTCCGCGAAGATTTCAGTTCATACCACCTTCTCGACTATAACCCCGAGAATGGCGAGGTACTTATCCGTCAAACTGTACAGGGATATGCCGACGATTCACGATGGGCTCGAGGTCAGGCTTGGGGTCTATATGGTTTTACGATGATGTACCGTTTCACAAAAGATGCAGCCTATCTTAAGCAGGCTCAAGGCATCGCCGATATGATTATAGGCTATCTACCCAAAGATGGAATACCATATTGGGACTTTAATGCGCCCGACATCCCGAAGGCCCCGCGAGACGCCTCTGCGGGTGCAATCATCGCCTCGGCTCTTATCGAACTTAGCCAGTTCCTACCCGAGAAGAGCGAAGAATACCTCGCAGTTGCCGAGCGTCAGTTACGCACCCTCGCCTCGAAAAAATATCTGGCACCGGTCGGCACCAACGGCAACTTTATCTTGCGTCACAGCGTAGGCCATCTACCCGGCAATAGCGAGGTAGATGTAGCGCTAACCTATGCCGATTACTACTTTATCGAAGCCCTGACTCGATGGAGCCTACTTGGCAAACAATAAGTTTAATTAACTAACCCTAAATCATAGACAATGAGAAAATTACAAAATCTATTACTCATTACAGCAGCCGTTGCATTATCGAGTTGCAACTGCTGTCACACACCCGTAAATACCTACGCCGAGCCAAACGATCCCACACCTCTAACCCAAGAGGCAGTTGAGGCTTGGGGTGCCACCGGCAAGGGATTGCACGCTGCGTGGGGCAGTGCCAATCTGCAATATCCGCGCAGCGAAGTTCCCTCGCTCGACACACCCGCAATGCTCTCACTATGCGGATGGAGAGGTGAGAAGGTTGCAGCACAGTTGCTGCTCTGGAGTGCCGATGGCGCAGATGGTACAGAGTGCAAGATCAAAGATCTGCAATCCGAAAGCGCTACTCTCCCAGCCGACATCGCACAGGCTCGATTCGTACGCTACACCATTGGCGACAAGAGCCATCCCGAGTGCAGATGCGCCCGCTCGATTCTTCACGAGCCAGCCCTTGAGGCCGATATGCTCGACTCGCTCAAGAGTTTTGACATTGCTCCCAAAACCACACGCCCCGTTTGGATTACCATTGATATTCCCAAAGATGCAGTTTCGGATGTATACCACTCGGAGGTTGTTATAAGCCACAATGGATTTGGCAAAATCACCCTTCCGTTCGAATTAAAGATTATCAATCAGGTAGTCGAAGATCCAAGCGAATGGCAGTATCATCTCGACCTTTGGCAACACCCATCGGCAATCGCGCGTATGCACAATGTAGTATGCTGGAGCGACGAGCACTTTGAGTTGATGAGAAAGGAGTTTGCCCCGTTAGTTGCTGCCGGACAGAAGGTTGTAACGGCGACTCTTAACCGCGATCCGTGGCGCTATCAGTGCTTCGATGACTATGAAGCGATGATCGCGTGGACACTCAACAAGGATGGATCGTGGAGTTACGACTACACCATCTTCGACCGTTGGGTGGAGTTTATGTTCTCGCTCGGAATCGACCGCTCAATAAACTGCTACTCAATGCTGCCGTGGGGAGAGTGCGAACTCGACTATTTCGACGCAGATCGCGAACGAAACCGTGTGGTTAAAGCTATCCCCGGAACTCCAGAATTCGAGAAGATGTGGGCTCCGTTCCTCGCTGATTTCGCCAAGCACTTGGCCGAGAAGGGATGGCTCCACAAGACTAATATGGCTATTGACGAGCGTGCACCGGAAGATATGAAGGCGGCTGCACGACTCATTGCAAAGCACGCTCCGCAGCTCGGTTTCGCCATTGCTGACAACCATAATTCATACAAAAATTTCACGAATATGCGTGATGTGTGCGTGTCGCAGAAGAATGCTCTTGTCGAGCATAGCGACATACTCGAGCGCCGCGAGAAGGGTTTCTACACCACCTTCTACATCTGTTGTAGCACCCACTTCCCTAATGCCTTTACGTACTCACAACCCTTTGAGGCTGAGTTGCTCGGTTGGTATGGCGTAGCTCACGATTATGATGGAATGTTGCGTTGGGCTTACAACTCGTGGCCTGCAGCACCTCACACCGACGCTCGTTTCCGCCGTTGGGCTTCGGGCGACACCTTCTTCATCTACCCTCACGCACGCACGACTATGCGCTTCGAGCGACTCGTTGACGGCATCGAGGTTGCCGAAAAGATTCGCTCGCTACGAAGAATATATGGCGCAGAGAATGAGGCTCTGAAACCTATCGAGGCGATTTTAGAGCAGATCCGCACCTCTAACGTAAATGATCCCTCTCTGCCGTGGGCTGAGTTTGTGGATACCGCAAATCACACTCTTAACGACGTTGCCGAAAAGCTTGCACAAAGTAAGTAATCTGCTTTAACGAGAATATGGGCTGTTCAACTTTTTGGTCGAACAGCCCATATTTTATTATCCTGTCGGGATTCGAACGGCAAAGCCGTCGAGCGAACGCCCATAAAAATCGAAAGTCGCAAGACTGAGTATTAAATCACATCTCGTTCGCTCAACCTGCATATTAAAGAATCCAACCACAGCAAGAAGGAGAGCGGCTCGCATTGCGGGCGATTTTGTTTGATGACTGCATCGTGCTTGCACGAGGGTGGGCAACAAACAAAAAAAACAGCAGAGTAAAACTCTGCTGCTCTCCTAATTCGTCGGGGTACCAGGATTCGAACCTGGGACCCCCTGCTCCCAAAGCAGGTGCGCTAACCGGGCTGCGCTACACCCCGAA
>JAGBVQ010000207.1 GCA_017630245.1 Alistipes sp.
AGGAATGTAAATATGACCCTGTGGGTGCGTCGGCACCCACGAGTTCAAGCCTCGTCAACAGCTCAGGAGAGGGATGGTCTAACGACTATCCCTCTTTCGTTTTTGAAGTGTAAACTTGAACTCGTCAATGTACAAAAAAAAAGAGGCTCTGCCCTTTTGAGCAAAGCCTCTTAAGCTATATCACCAATCTCTATAACTTTGCCAGTAGGCGCTTAACGATCGGGAGTTTGAGAATCGGAATCAGCGCGTGAGCCGGAAGTATGGCGCAGATAGCATACTCGATTTTGGGAAGCAGGCCAGGGATGCAGCGTCTGCAACGGCGGAGCATTGCACGTAGACCCTTGCGGGCAAGTTTCTCGGCCGTAATCATTACGCCCAGACGCAGAAGCCAGCGGCGCGGTTTCTCGCTGAGATTGTATAGTGGTGTATCGACAGCCGATGGGAATACCACCGTCACACTCACTCCATAGTCACGCATCTCGTACCACAGCGACTGCGCAAAGCTGCGAAGATAGGTCTTCGAGGCTGCATAGTGCGATATTGTCGGGTAGGGGGTCCACGCAGTTATAGATGACATAATGAGTATATGACCCCTGCCACGCTCCTTCATATCGTTGCCGAAGAGGCGGCAGAGATGCGTGGGTGTGGTGCAGTGGAGATTTATCAGTGTGTTGATTCTGTTGGGGTCGGTGTGAACGAGTGTCGAGAAGAGTAGCATACCTGCGTTATTTATCAGGATATCGACCTCGATATCGTTCTGGTGGCACCAATCATATATCTGTTGTGCCGAGTCGGGCTGCGAGAGATCAGCATAGAGTGGCTGGGTCACCACCCCATACTTGTCGGCAATCTCCGTAGCGACACGATGGTTAGCCTCGTCTTGATTGCTGACGATAACCAGGTTGTAACCTTTTGCAGCAAGCTGACGTGCATACTCGAGTCCTATGCCCGACGATGCACCTGTGATTAAAGCGTAATTCATAGTGCAATATTACAACTTTTTTGAGCAACAACAGCAAAATATGATTACTTTTGTGGCCGAATTGATAAAAACTAACGACTTATGATGCTTCGTGGACTCGGATCTGTGCTCCTTTTGGTGTGCTCAAACGCATTTATGACTCTGGCTTGGTACGGTCAGATTATGTTCAAATCGCGACTGGAGCGATTCGGTGTCTATACCATTGTGGTTTTTAGCTGGTTGATTGCATTTTTTGAGTATTGCCTTCAGGTGCCGGCTAACCGTCTTGGAAGTGTCAACTTCGGTGGCCCGTTCAATATCTGGGAGTTGAAAGTTATTCAGGAGGTTATCTCTCTGCTCGTCTTCACCATTCTGGTTACACTCTTTATGAAGAGTGAGCCTTTGCGTTGGAATCACCTGGCGGGATTTGTATGTCTTGTTCTGGCAGTATTCTTTATCTTCAAAAAGTAAAAAAACGTCTATCAAGGCTCTTTTGGCATCTGCCTTGTCTTCGAAATCCTCATTTACCCTTAGTAAACTCCGGTTTCTCAGCCTGCGAGCAGCTTCAAAATAGCTCTTGCTATACGTTTTTTTTGGGGCGGTAAGGCTCTTTCGGCATCTGCCTTGTCCTCGAAATTTACACCTATTGCTTTCTGGAATCGCGCTCCTGGCGGTATAACTGCCACGAGTTTACCATATTCTGCCATAGAATATAGGCCGTAGGCGCAACCGAAGAGAGCGGGTTGAGGAACGTCTGCGACATCCAAATAGCCAGCACCGTATTTTTCTGTCCGAGAGATTGTCCTCCGGCTACAGCATCGCCATATTTGCGGCCGAGCCAACGACCGATTCCGAACTGCACGAGGCATATAATGAGCGATATGCCCGCCATAATAAGTTCAATTTTGATATTCTCCGTCTGTTGGTCAATAACGAAGGATGTTGTGCGGCCAATAATGATTATCAGTGCGATAAGCCAAATGTAGAATGTGGCGTTCTTATTCTCTGCGGCCCACCGAGCAACGGGTTTTACGATGTATCGGCACGCCTGACCAGCAATGAATGGAAGGATTAGCAGAGGTGCTACCTTCGACAAAATCTCAATCAGAGTACAGCCCTCACCACCAGCAAGGTGAAGGATGTATGGGGCAACGAGAGCCGTCGAGAGATTGCAGAGTAGCGAAAATGCAGTCATCGACTCGGTGTCGGCACCGAGCATTCCGCCGATAACCACCGCCGCCATAGCAATAGGAGCAAGCACACACATCATCGCTCCCTGCGCCACGATCTCGCCAAGTGGAGAGAGCGCATAGAATATTCCGACGCTACCCACAAATTGAATTATCAAGAGCCAAAGGTGTAGCCAACTAAGTCGCATACGGCGCATATCGACCTTACAATAGGTCAAAAACAGCATTGCAAATATCAGTACGGGCATAATCATCCCCTGCCCCCACTCCTCAAGAGCGGTGATTGGGCGACAGAGTAGTGCTCCGACGATCATTCCGATGGGCATTGCAAAGGTGCGTATATTGCGAGGTCGGGTCATAGAATTGTGCTAAATTTATCTCATAAAATCGGTTCCGCCCTGACGAAATAGAAACTCCATAACCGAGAGCATCAGGCGGTTACGCTCTTCGTGATCGGTTAGGCTCTCGAATGGGAAGCCGAGCGCAAGGGTGCGATAGTCGCCCGTCCACGCAACGCCTGCTATGCGGCCATTTTCGTTGTAGCGCATTACGGGGAAGGCTCCATTTGTGGGGTGCATAGCGTCGGGTGCATCGACCTTGTAGCACTCCTCGCAGAACTGCTGGTTGAAGTGATAATCTCCACGCAACTTCGCCCACGAGGGGGTTGCGCTAACTGCACCACTTACTACCGCAGCGCTGCCTCCGAATCCGAAGTGAAGTATATCCTTGGCGAAGGTTTGGTCGTCCTGATCGCTCTCAGCACCAAACCAAAGGTCTGTTGCGATGTAGCTACCCGAAACAAAGAGTCCGCCTCCACTTGTCGTATAGTTGCGAATAGCCTCCTGCAACCCCTTGGGAAAGGCTTTGAAATCATATCCCGAATGGCCACAACCGAGCGATACGGTGCGTTGCTTGCCGAGGATTAGGTCTATGGCTCCATACTCTTTGAGCTCTACCCTGCCATCCTCTACGGCCTTGGCGCTTGTCGATGCGAATGAGTAGCCCGCCTCTGCGATCGATTTGCCGTGCAGTGCGGGATAGTCAAATGTGTTTCCACCCGCAATGCGACCCTCGTAGTTGCTATACGAAGCGCCGAGTTCATTGAATTGGTTTGGAGCCTTGCGCTGGGCCGGATCAAAGACTCTCTGTTGGCCGATATAGGCAACATCTCGCAGATATGCCACGCCACTATCCTCGTCGCCGAGAAATCCTTCTTGACACTCGGTTCGTGTGGATATAGGTGCGCTTACACGGTCAAAACCATTGATAATCATCACTCTGCCACGCTCCTCTTTGGCTTTATATACCGATAATATTTCGCTCGGGAAACTCTCGCCACCTTTGTTGAGTGTCGTTACGCGGTAGCTGTATATCTCACCCTCGCTCTGGCGAACGATGCAACTTTCGCCTTCGACAATACAGCCATTATCAAAGGCCCCATCGCCTGTGCGTGTGTATAATATGTATCGTTCGGGAACTGCCGTCGGCTCCAGCGAGTCGCGTACTCCACGCCAGCGCAATAACACAGAATCTCCTCCGCAGAGTTCTGCCGAGAATGTATCAGGTGCGAGTGGGGCTACGCAGTAAGATGTTCCGTATTGAGCCGCCAAATGGCGAAGTATAGCCTTGTATATCGAGCGTGCAACCGTAAATCGGAAGCGAGGGTCTGCACCATAGCGCATATCTGCAAAGTTTTGGTGTGACAGCAACTCGAGTAGCATTGTCGGAGCACTCGGTACTCTTGCTTCGTAGTATGAGCGATTCCACATTCCTCGTCTGCGCCACGCAGGGTCGTAGCTTGCACGGATGTCATCGGTTATCTGGGTCATTACAAGGTCGGTCAATTCACGCGAAATATAACGGCTCGATCCACCGATAAATCGTCCATTATTATCTCCTGTGAAGAAGATGCCGAGTGTGCCGATGGTCGCATCGTCGGGGGTAGCTCCCGAATCGGTGTGGAAGGCCAATGCCATATCTATAGGAATGGCCAAGCCGACACTATCGGGTAGTCGCTCCGAACCTCCCATTAAGGCATTGACCCAGTGGGCACGGCTCTGATAATCATCTTTATAGTCGTTTTTAGAGTTTTGCGGAGTGTATACATCGGTCGAGAATCCTGCCCACTGCAACCAATAGCGTGATCCCTCGCACCAACGAGGCATACGGCTGGTTGTGGGATTATATTCAACCCCGGGAATGCGAAGCGAATCGCACGGAATACGGGCGATATTGCCCATACCTCCGCCGATCTTTACCGCATCGGCACTAATAGTTCGGCCTTTTGCAGAGGAGCGATTCGAGAGGGTTACGATCGAGTCGCATCTACCCTTCTCGAGTGTGAAATTTCCCAGATAGATCCACGTTCCGCCACCCATTTTCTGGTTTACTCGGTAGTGGCTCTCGCCGCCGAGGTGGTGCACCGTGTAGGTAGCGTCGCTTGCGCTGGTAGGATATGAGCGATATGATACATACACGGCATATTCGCCCCTCTCGGGGATATCTGCACCCCACGCCGCAAGGCTTGCCTCCTCCTTTGCTCCGACGCTTTGTACCTTGCGAGAGGTTCCGTCGTAGAAGGGATTCTCGCCATCGAGGTAGAAGGGCTTAAGGTGGGCAAAACCGATAGTGTCGCACTCCCACTCGCGGCCACCCGCGCTCTCGGTGTAGATGCCGCCACTGTCATTGTCAATAACTATTTCGTGGCGGTTGAAGTCGCGCTCGCGAGGTAGAAGAACATTCGCACCTGCATTTTCGAGCATTGGCACCAGATATGGCAAAACAAAACTCTGGGTGAATAGATCCTCGCAAGTCTGCCATAGGTATGGGCGTTGCCACTTCCATATCGCCTCATCCTGCTTGAAGTAGCGACCGTGGCTTTGCCATAGAGCAATGTGTCGTCCCGATAGACCCTCCGAGGGCTTATGCGCGCGGGAGAGCGGCTCGACAAGTGGACGATCGGATGGGTTTGTGAATCGTTTGTAGCCCTTATGCTTCGAGCGGTAAGCTAATGGAATAAACTCCTCAATGGGGTTGCCGTCGGTTATAATCTCAATAGGCTTTTTGCGGTATTTAGAGGGTAGGACCTCTCGTACCGAGTCGTAGAGTGCATTGACGTTATCCTCACGGAAAGGATAGTATGACAGGCCGATAGAGGTGGTGATTCGCAGTGTGCCCTTGCGACTCTCGACGGAGCGTACCGAGGGGCGGCAACCCTTAATCTCACGCTCGACACTGCGGCCAATAACTGCCGAAAGCGAATCTTGCTCGGCGGGCGTAATCGGTTGTGCCGTTATGGTTGTGGCAGCAAAGGTCGCTACACAGAGAGCGCAGAGTGTGCTAAGTAGTCTATTATTGGATATTTTGAACATTCAAAAAAAGTGGCAAATATGCTCGGCAAAGTACGGAGCGTAGTAAAATAGTTAATCTTTCGAGCAAAGATAGAAAAAAAGCATTGTAATTGATAATTATTCGATTTTATTTATTATATTTGTTATTACGATTAGATGATCGTTTGTTATTTAGCTAACACCTTAAAATTTTAATATATGGCAAAAATTCTTAAAATCAGGGATTTGACCTTGCGCGACGGACAGCAGTCCTCGTTCGCAACCCGTATGAATCAGGCGCAGATCGACAAGTGTCTGCCCTATTATAAAGATGCAGGCTTCTATGCTATGGAGGTATGGGGTGGAGCCGTGCCCGACTCGGTAATGCGCTACCTCGGTGAGAATCCTTGGACTCGTCTTGAGACTATTCACGAGGCTGTGGGTGATGTTTCGAAGCTGACGGCTCTCTCGCGTGGTCGTAACCTCTTTGGCTATGCTCCCTATACTGATGAGATTATCGATGGTTTCTGCCGTAACTCGATTGAGAGCGGTCTGGGCATTATGCGTATCTTCGACTGTCTGAATGATGTGGATAATGTGAAATCGACCATCAAATATGTAAAGAAGTATGGCGGTATTGCCGACTGCGCAGTATGCTACACCGTAGACCCCAAGTATCCGAAACTTTCGTTGTGGGATAAGTTGAAGGGTAAGAAGAACCCTGCTCCGGTCTTTACCGATGACTACTTCGTAGATAAGGCAAAGCAACTCGCAGCGCTGGGTGCCGATATGATTACCATTAAGGATATGTCGGGTCTTATTCCTCCGCAGCGCGTAAGTGCACTTGTTAAGAAACTGAAGGCTGCTACGGGAATTCCCGTTGATTTCCATACGCACTGTACTCCGGGTTATGGTCTGGCATCGGTATATGCTGCTATTGCTGCAGGTGTGGATGTTGTTGATACCAACTGCTGGTGGTTTGGTGGTGGTACGGGCGCTCCGGCTCTGGAGCTTGTATATCTCTTCTGCCAGAAGCTCGGCATTGACCTCGGCGTGAATATGGAGGCTGTGGCTAAGATTAACGAGCAACTGAAGAGCATTCGTACCGAACTTAACACTTCGGTATTTGGCGCAGATAAGCCAGCTCCCAAGCCCTTTAACCCTGTTGTAGATGCAACTCCCGCTGAGGTTGAGGCTCAACTCGACCGTGCAGTGGCTGCAGCAGCAAAGGATGATTTTGATACCCTGCTTGACGCGGCTCAGAAGATTGAGGCTTACTTCGGATTCCCCGCACCTAACGAGCTTGTGCAGAAGGCCGAGATTCCGGGCGGTATGTATTCGAATATGGTGGCACAGCTCCAGCAGCTCAAGGCTGAGGATATTCTGCCCCGCGCGATGGAGTTGATTCCTTCGGTACGTTTGAGTGCAGGTCTTCCTCCCCTCGTTACTCCCACTTCGCAGATTGTTGGTGCGCAGGCTGTTAGCTGTGCTATCGACGAGAAGTCGGGCCGTCCGATGTACACCACAAAGAGTGCTCAGTTCGTCAGCCTCGTAAAGGGTGAGTATGGTCATACTCCCGTGAAGATTGACCCCGAGTTCCGTTTGAAGATTTGTGGTATGCGCGAGGAGACTCCTTACGATACCTCGAAATATCAGATGCAGCCCAACCCCGAACTCGCTGAGGCTGGTGGCGTGAAGCTCGCTGCTAATGAGAAGGAGGTGCTGCTGCTCGAGTTGTTCCCGATGGTGGCAAAGACATTCCTTACCAATACAAAGGTTAAGGCTTACGAGGCTCAGAAACCTGCAGAGGCTCCCGCAGAGGCACCGAAGGCAGAGGTTAAGGTTGAGGAGAAGGTTGCTGTTACGGGCAATACTATCAATGCTCCGCTGCCGGGTCGCGTGCTTTCACTCAAGGTGAAGGTTGGCGATAAGGTGGCTGTAGGTCAGGAAGTTGCTATTCTTGAGGCGATGAAGATGGAGAACTCGATTACCTCGGACTACGCAGGTGTTGTTAAGCAGATCCTGGTTGCTGAGGGCGATAACCTCCAGAGCGATACTCCGATGATTGAGATCGTTGCTGAAGCTGATGCGCCGAAGGCTGCGCCGGCTCCTGCTGCAGAGGCTGCACCTGCACCCGCTGCCGGTCCCAAGAATATGGTCAATGCACCCCTGCCCGGACGTGTTATTTCGCTGAAGGTGAAGGTCGGAGATAAGGTAGTTGCCGGTCAGGAGGTCGTAATCCTCGAGGCGATGAAGATGGAGAACTCAATCAGCACAGACTATGCCGGTACGGTAGTCGAGGTGCTCGTGGCGGAGGGTGATAACGTTCAGAGCGACGCTCCGCTGATTGCAATTCAGTAAATTTCAGTTACAAACTTAAATTATAGGAGAAACAGATTATGGGATTTTTGAAAGAATTTAAGGCCTTTGCCATCAAGGGTAATGTGATGGATATGGCTGTCGGTGTGATCATTGGTGGTGCATTTGGTAAGATTGTTACCTCGCTTGTTAATGATATCTTGATGCCCCCTATCGGTGCACTTATGGGTAACACCGATTTCTCGAATTTGAAGGTTGATTTGTCGGCTATTCGCAATGCAGTCTCAAAGGCTGGCGATGCTGTTGCAAATGTGGTTTCAGGTGGTGCAGACGCTGCTGCTGAGGCAGCTGCAGAGGTTGCTCCGATCTATTGGAACTATGGTGCATTCATCCAGCAGTGTATCGACTTTTTGATTCTTGCCTTCTGCGTATTTATGATGGTGAAGGTGATGAATAAGTTGGTGAAGAAGGAGGAGGCTAAGCCCGCTGCTCCGGCTCCCGCACCTGCTCCCTC
>JAGBVQ010000208.1 GCA_017630245.1 Alistipes sp.
ACCGATTAAAAATCGTAAGTTTTGCCACGAAAGCAAGCCTCAAACGCCCGAATAGAACATCGGTATACCTATATATATAATATAAGGGCGGGATATTGCCCGAAAACAGAGAGCCGAGCAACAAAAATTGTTACTCGGCCTAAGGATCTTCTTGTTACAATTTGCAACGCTATCTGTTCTCCACAACAAAGCTCTTCTTCTCGGGACCTACGCCCTTGATCGTCAAGCGAGTCCAATGCGAAGGTAGTATATGCTCCTTAACCTGCATAATGCCTCCCTTCGGGTTGAAGTCCAATCCTGCGAATCCAAAGATTACAGATTGTAGCGTACCACCCGCACCTGTTGCAAAATAGGGATTCGTTCCACCCTTAAACTCCGCCAAAACGCCGAACGGCGGCAGCTGGTTAGGACGATACGAATCGAGGAACCACTTCCACGCCTGCTCTCTATCGCCACAGCGCGAGCAGATGATCGAGAACATCGACTGCGTCATCGCCGGCGTGCGCACCTGCGGCACCTTGGTCGAGTAGTAGTCCAGATCGCGCATCATCTGTGCCTTATCGGTAATAAGCTTATGCGGGAAGGCAAGCAGATTAACATCTGCCTGTTTGATGTTGGCGCCATCATAACCTACGTGCTCACTTGTCACGCCATTAGCCATCTTCTCGAAGAACAATCCATCGGCAATCTCGCTCCACAAAGCGGGTACCTTCTCGCCCACTACCGCAGCAGCAGCCACAGCATACTCCAAATTGCGCTTGGCAGCACAGTTGGTGTAGGCATTATCATCCTTATTGAGGGCAAACTCATCGGCGCACATCACATTGTAGATATGCCACTTACCATCATCTCCCTTCTCGCAACGACTCGCCCAGAACTCCGCCGTAGCCTTAAGTATGGGCCATCCGCGCGAGAGGAGCCACTCCTTATCCTGAGTTGCGAGGTAGTAGTTCCAGCAACCGATAGCCACATCTGCCGTAACGTGGTGCTGGAATGTTCCCGAGAGCGAGGTTGCGGGAGTCTCCTCTGCGCCGGTCGAGGCACTCTCCCAGGGGAACATCGCACCCGCAAAGCCATAAGAGGCGGCATTACGACGAGCCTCATCGAGAAGCTTATAGCGATACTCGAGCATCGAACGAGCCATATCGGGCTGCAGAATCATCAGCGGCGGCATCATAAATATCTCGGTATCCCAGAAGACGTGTCCGTTGTAGCCCAGACCACTCAAGCCCATCGGCGAGGGAGAGTGAGCCACGCCCGCACGCGAGAAGCTATAGAGATGGTAGAGCATACTGCGCACCTCCTTCTGAGCCTGCAGATCACCCTCGATAATAATATCGCTCTCCCAGAGCTCTGCCCACGCCTCGCGGTGCTTACGCATCAACTCGCCCCTCTTCTGGAAACGGGCATAGGTCAGCAGACGCTCTGCCTGGTTGAGCGGATCGGCAGTCTGCGCCGTCGAAATAAGCGAGCCGATTACTTGGAATCTAAAGCTCTTACCAGAGGCAAGCTGCTTCTTAAACCAAAGATTATGGTAGTCATTATCGGGAGTCTGGTGATAGACCGGGTGCGCCGCATCCTCCTCCTCAAAGAGGAAGAACGACGAGGAGGCCATCTTCACATTCTCGGTCGGCGAGAGAGCCGTAGTTGTAATCACCTTAAATGGCGGCTCGGTCTTGAGCTTGAAAATCAAGTCATTAGCGGTCATCACAGCACCGTGAAGCGACTGCGGAACCTTATGCGCCAGGCGTGCATCGAGCAGAACATCCGCCGAGGGAGTAATCTCAACCTCCATCAGCACAACGTGGCTCAACTGGCGCAGAGCGCAGTAGCGATAGGTAATCTTCGTACCCTTATGTTCGAGGCTGCCCACAAACTCGCCCGTACGCATATCGAGCGTCTGCGTGTAGTTCTCAACATTCTTAGAGCCGATTCTCACGCCATCCAGCGTAATAGCAAGGTTGAGCGGATTGATATTGGGCAGGAAGTTATTCACACGTCCACGGCCGAAGTGATCATAAACGCCGGCTAAGACCACCTCTTTAGCCGTAAACGGCTCGGGTGAGGAGATGATACCCACCACGCCGTTGGCCGAGGTGACTCCATAATATTTGCCCTGTCCGATATTCTCGGCACGAAGGACCCAATCCTCACTCGAAGTTTGGGCATAAGTGGCAAGGCCCACACATAGAGCTATTACAAACAATGAAATTCTCTTCATATCGCAGTTTTCGTTTTATTTTATTCTACACAAAGATAGAGAAAATTCCGACAAAGCACAAATCCTCTCCGATGGCATCTTGAAAAAATATTATAAAATTTTACTACTATGTTTTGCATAATACTAAATAAATACATATATTTGCGAAGTAGAAATAGCATAAATCAACCCTATCACTCTATAAAAACAATGAAAGAGACTGTAAATGTGAGCATTGCATCACAAGCATTCACCCTCGACAATGATGCCTACCAGCTTCTGTCGGGCTACCTGCGCGAGGTGAAGAGTCGACTGAGCGGAGCCGAGAAAGATGAGACCTACACCGATATCGAGGCTCGAATCGCTGAAATTTTCCGAGAGAAGCTCCCCTCTCCAATGTTGGTCGTAACGATCGGTATTGTACGCGAGGCGATGGGACAGATGGGTACGCCCGACGACTTTGGCTCAAGCGGTGCATCGAGCGCCACAGACGAGCGCAACGAGCAGAGAGAAAAATATAATAACCACAGCAACTTCACGGCATTGCGTCGCTCGACTTCGGACAAGATGATTGCAGGCGTGTGCGGAGGTCTGGCCGAGCACTTCGGCGTAGACTCGGCTCTATTGCGACTCATCACCATTATGCTGGTACTCTTCGGAGGACTCTCATTGTGGGTATATATTATATTCTGGATCATAATCCCCGTACAGGAGGGTTCAAATTTCAAAAAATAGTAAACAATGAGCGAAGAAAACGTAAAAGCACAGATGCGCAAAGGCATTCTGGAGTATTGCATTCTGGCAATAATCGCACGCGAGGATTCCTACGCTCCTAAGATTATTGCGGAGCTAAAACAGGCTCAGATGATTGTGGTCGAGGGTACGCTCTACCCTATTCTTACTCGTCAGAAGAATGCCGGATTGCTGACCTACCGCTGGGAGGAGTCGCCGCAGGGACCTCCGCGCAAATACTATATGTTAACTGATAAGGGCCGCGAACACCTCCGTATGTTGGACGAGGCGTGGTCGGAACTTGTTGAGCAAATTGAGCAAATCAGACAAAAATAAGTAAAACCCCTAAAATAGAAGATTATGAAAAAGTTTATCGCAACCCTCCTGATAGCAGTGGTTGCAACAGTGACAACTGCTACAATCGTTTCAGCTCAGGCTCCGATTAAGAAGATCAAAGGCAATGGCGTTATCGTAACCAAGTCTATGCCTAGCTTCAACGCCTACTCGACACTCGATGTGAGCACCTGCATCAACCTCACCGTCAGCGACCGCCGCGATGGAGAGATCAAGATCAGCGCCGACGAGAACATTATGCCCTACATCGAGATCAGCACAGGAAATGGTCTTTTCCGTGCGAAGTTGATGGATGGCCTGACCCCTAAAAACGTTAAGGGTACAAACATCAATATCGAGATCCCCTTCAGCGAGGATATCCGCCAAATCAACGCTTCTGCAGCATCGCGCATCGTAATTGTTCCCGCCGTGGAGTCGAGCAAGGTAAACGTACTGCTCTCTAACTCGGCAATCCTTGATGCGAAGATTCGCACTCAGGAGCTCGGAATCAATATGAAGGGTGGTTGCAACGCTGTACTCGACATCGATGCTCCCAAGTTGGTAATCAACGTATCGGGCGGCTCAACCATCAGCCCGATGAGCGCTCTGGCAAACGACTGCACCATCAACGCTATCGAGGCAGGTAAGGTTGTCGGCGAGTTGACCACCACGAATCTCGACTGCGAGGTGTCGGGAGCATCAAACGTCAATCTGTCGGGCGTCGGTCGCACCGTAAAATTCGAGGTTTCGGGCACCTCTCGCCTCGGAGCATCGAACTTCGTAACTGACCACTGCACCCTCGAGGTAAACGGCGCATCGTATGCTCACGTCAATTGCACCAACTCACTCACGGCCGACTCTTCGGGTTCATCGCAGGTCTACTATGCCGGAGAGTGTAAGACAACCGTGCTCTCGGACCGCATCATCCACAAGCAATAGAAAAAGCATATAAAACCTTAAAACTTAAAGCAATATGAGAAAGTTTACATTGGCGATGGCAACCATCGCTACGGCTCTTCTACCCTTTGGTGTCACCGCTTCGGAGGGAATATTCACCAAGAGTCTTAAGGGCAATGGTAACAAAATCATCGAGAATCGCAAGAGTGCAATGCTCTTCTCTGAGGTGGCTGTCAGCAACTGTGTACATCTGGTTATCAGCGATCGCCGCGACGGAGATATCCTGGTACGCACAGATGAAAATATTATGCCACACGTGGTAATGGAGGTTCGCAACGGCGTCTTCTATGCTCGTTTGGAGAACACTTCTGCACGCAAAATGGAGAATGTTCGCATAGATATCGAGATGCCCTATAACGGCAACATTCGCGAGATCAATGCCGTAGCTGCTTCATCGGTGACGGTTGTGCCACCGCTTGAGGCTACGGAGGTTGAACTGAACGCCTCGGGAGCGTCATTCATTGTTGCTAATGTTCAGGCCAAGAGTCTTGAGGTAGATCTTTCGGGAGCCTCGTCGGCAAAAATATCTGCTACGATCGATGAGATGGAGGTGTCGGTATCGGGAGCATCCAAAGCTGAAATCGAAAGGGCTACCTGCCGAGATTGTGACATTGAGGCTACAGGAGCATCGAAAATCACCGGTTACCTCTCAGTTAATAAGTGCAACATCGAGGCCTCAGGCGCATCGAAAATCAACCTTACAGGCTCAGCACATCAGGCAGAATTTGAGATTTCGGGGGCTTCAAAGCTCAACGCTTCGGGCTTCGTAACTGAGCACTGCTCGGTGGAGGCTTCGGGAGCTTCGGCGGCTTACGTTCACTGCACCAACACCCTCTCGGCCGAGGCTCTCGGCTCGTCAAAGGTGGGCTACTCGGGCGACTGCCGACTCAATATCGCTTCGCAGGCAATCTTCAAACAGAACTAATACTCAACTCATTATAGCACTATGAACGAAGTAAAAAAATGCAGCATATCGGGCATCGCCTTCACGATGAGCATTGATGCCTACAACGCTCTGCGCAGATACCTTGACACGCTCAAGGAGCGTTATGACAAAGAGTCTGACGGAGAGGAGATTATAGCCGATATCGAGGCTCGCATTGCCGAACTTATCCTCTCGACCCACGATAATAATCAGGTAGTCGAGCGCCCCCTCATCGAGAATATCATCGCCCAGCTCGGCTCGGCAGAGGCAATCTCCGAGGAGAGCGCAACTGAGGGCGAACGCCCCACACCGAACGAGCCACGCATCCCACGTCGTCTATACCGCGATATGGAGAATGCTAAGCTGGGTGGAGTCTGCTCAGGCGTAGCACGATATTTCGACATCGACCCCGTATGGATACGTTTGGCAATGTTCATACCGCTGCTAATCACCCCCTTCTCGGGAATTTCGGCAGTTTGGCTTAGTCTTTCAGCTATTTGCGGCAATCTGTTCGGAGTCTTTATTTTGACCTATCTGGTGCTATGGTTCGCTATTCCCGCAGCACGTTCTCCGCGTCAGCGACTTGAGATGAGCGGCGAGAAGATCACCGAGCAATCTATTCGCGAGGCTGCTGCAACCTCCAGCTCGAACGATGCCGACACAAAGGCTCGCCCCGTAGTTGCCAACACCGTAACCGCTCTGGGAGGTTGTCTGTTGGCGCTGTTCAAGATCTTTGCCGCATTGGTAATCTTCGGGCTCTCGATGAGTGTCATAGCTTTATGCGCCGGAATTGTGGGAGTTATCGCAACCGAAGGGGCGATGTGTGATTTCGGCTCACTGAACGAGTTCTTCGCCCTGACAAATAGCGAGATTGCAATCTCGGTCTTGGCTATTCTCACGGTGCTCGTACCGATTATTTTGCTACTCTATGTGCTTATATGCCTATTTATGAGCCGCAGACCCAATCGTACCGCCTCGATCGTTCTATTTATCCTCTGGATAGTTATATTCTTCGCTCTCTGTCTGGTGGCAATCAGATCTGTGCACCAAGTTCACACACATAACAGCTTCGAGCATTTGGGCAGTACGATCTCTCTCATTGAGGATGCAGCTGAGTCCCACATCGAAAAGATTGAGGGTGCGGTCGAAGCTATCGAGGATAAGATTGAGGAGAGTGTCGAGAGTATCGAGAATGGAAATGCGGTTACAGTAACCACTCCGAACGGAACAAAAATCAGCATTTTCGATATCGAAAAGAGTGGCGGTACTTTCCGCGAAACTACAATCAATATCGACAAGTAGCCAGGGGGCTAACCTCCTAAGTATCAAATAATCTCTTCGACCGCAGCGCCAACGAAATCAACAAGCGCGGTCGGAGAGATTTTTATTTGCAGACCACGCACACCGGCACTAATGTAGATATATTCGTGATCAAGAGCCGTGGAGTGGATAAATGTCGGAAACGGCTTTTTCATTCCGATTGGCGAGCAGCCGCCACGGATATAGCCCGTGGTGGGCAGCAGCTCCTTCATCGGTATAAGATCACACTTCTTATTGCCCGAGACACGCGCTGCAGCCTTCAGGTCAACCTCCTTATCACCAGGGATTACGCAGACGAAGTGGCCAGTACGATCTCCCTTAAGTATCAGAGTCTTAAAGACCGTAGCAATATCCTCGCCCAGCTCCTCGGCAACGTGCGTAGCGGCAAGATTTTCCTCATCAACGGTATAGGGGATAAGCGCATACTCAATCTTTGCTCGGTCGAGCAGTCGCGCAGCGTTAGTCTTTTCGATTTTCGGGGTTTTAGCCATAGTTTTTCAAAGTTAAAGGGGCCGACACTTTCGATAGCAGCCCCTTTGATTTCATTATTCACATTGCGAGATGGTATAAGGTGATTAGCAAGAGGGATTTCAAGGCTTGCGCACTCCGAGAAACCGCAGTTTACCGAGCGTAAATGAGGATTTCGAGGAGAAGCGTAACGAAGAAATTACCTTGCTTGGCACCTTCTTATACTACGCCGTGAGCCAGCATTGCATTGGCCACCTTCATAAAGCCGCCGATGTTTGCGCCCTTAACGTAGTTTACATATCCATCCTCCTCGGTGCCGTACTTCACGCACATCTCGTGGATGTTCTTCATAATCGAGTGTAGCTTCTCGTCGACCTCCTCGCGCGACCACTTCAGGCGCATCGAGTTCTGAGTCATCTCCAAGCCCGAAGTTGCCACACCTCCTGCGTTCGACGCCTTACCGGGTGAGTAGAGGAGTTTGTTGCTCTGGAAGATGGCGATAGCCTCAGGAGTCGAGGGCATATTGGCACCCTCAGCAACACAGAAGCAACCATTGTCAACCAAAGCCTGTGCCTGCTCGCCATTGAGCTCATTCTGCGTAGCACAAGGCATTGCGATATCACACTTAATGCCCCAGGGGCGCTCGCCTGCAAAGTATTGAGCCGAAGGATAACGCTCAACATACTCCTTGATACGACCACGATAAACGTTCTTGAGCATCATTACATAGTCGAGTTTCTCTGGCGAAATACCATCGGGATCGTAGATAAAGCCCGACGAGTCGGAGAGGGTCACAACTGTTGCGCCCAACTCGGTAGCCTTCTTTGCCGCAAACTGCGCCACATTACCTGAGCCCGAGATGCAGACTCTCTTACCCTCAAAACTCTCGCCGCGTGTTGCGAGCATCTCCTGTGCAAAGTAGCAGGTACCATAACCCGTAGCCTCGGGGCGCAGCGGGCTGCCTCCCCAATCAAGGCCCTTACCGGTAAATGTGCCGGTAAACTCATCGCGCAGACGCTTAAACTGACCGAACATAAAGCCGATCTCGCGACCACCTACGCCGATATCACCTGCCGGCACATCGGTATCAGCACCAATATGACGCGAGAGCTCGGTTACGAAGGATTGACAGAAGCGCATAACCTCATTATCGGATTTACCCTTCGGGTTGAAATCCGAGCCACCCTTACCACCACCCATAGGCAGGGTTGTAAGGCTATTCTTGAAGGTCTGCTCGAAGGCCAAGAACTTCAGAATGCTCAAGTTCACCGAGGGGTGGAAACGGATACCGCCCTTATAGGGGCCGATAGCGCTATTCATCTGTACGCGGTAACCGCGATTTATCTCAACCTCACCCTTATCGTTCACCCAAGGTACACGGAAAATAATCACGCGCTCGGGCTCGGCGATACGCTCGAGGATCTTCATCTTACGCAACACGGGATCCGACACGATGTGGGGAGCCAACGACTCCGCAACCTCGCGTACGGCCTGGTGGAACTCAGGCTCGTTGGGATTCTTCGCAACGATTCCCGCCATAAACTCTTCAACGTACTGTTTTGCCAACTTATCCATAATGTAACGGAATTTATATTACTAACCTGTCGCAAATTTATCGCTTTAGGCCAAAAAGTGCAAGTTGTTATTAAATATTTTTATTAAACGGTTATCAACAATTAGAAGAAGTAGGCAAACCTACATCCTACCGTCATTAGCTCGCAACCAAACATATACTTTAAGTAGATGTTAAAGTCGCCATTACGCCAACCAAATCCCAAAAGGTGGGTCGAGAGTGCAACATCAACCCCAGGCTGATACCCCTTCTTCAGAAGCACCATAGGCTCAGCGCCGATACCCGCATAGACCGAGCCGCTATTACTGGGCATATAGTTTAGGTTTATTACCAGAGGCACCGAGATAAAGTTACACTTGAAAGTGCGCATATAATTTACACCCGTCATCACATTAAATAGGCTGTCATAACGCCACATACGCCACACAAAGCCGAGATTAAACTCTCCACTCTGATTCTTCTTATCATCAGCACTATAGTAACTTCCCTCCTCTACCGAGAGTGCACTGTAACCACCTCCGAGCGAGATACCTACGTTAAAGCCATCCTTTTTGCTCTTCTTATTTGACGAGGTGCTTCGTTTATTCGACGACGAGGGCGATATGGTGGGCTTATACGAGGGGTGGGATGTAGATGTTGACGAACTCGAGTAGCTTGCACCCTTCTTTGCCAATGGATAGTTCACACTCTTGGTCTCACCCTCTACAACCTCAACGCTGCATCGATAATCCGAGTAGCCATCCTTACTCAACCTCAGCGAGTGATCTCCCACAAGTCCATCCCACATCATAGGAGTAGTTCCGACCTCCTCTCCGTCGATATATACTGTCGCATCGATAGGCGTACTCTTAATATCAAGCGTACCCATTATCGGCGTTGGAGCCGGCATATTGATCGACTCCTCAGGCTTTTCGACCGATATGGTAATGGTCCTTGTCGAAGGCTTATGGCTCGCTTTGCGGAGCTCAAGAATATGTGTTCCCGAGGCGAGTCTACCCTTCCAAGGCACACTGCCAAGATTCTTGTTATCAATCCACAATTCACATCCATCCAACTCGGTCGTCACCGACACCGTAGCGAAATCGGGCTCCAGCGTAGGCGCATACTCCAGGGTCTTACCATCCTCGATAAACACCTTCGCAACGTGGGACTTATACATCGACTGTACGATACGGACCTCGTGCTCACCACTCGAGAGTCGGCGACTCTTGCAGGGTGCAACACTTTCAATCTTGGCTCCGTCAATATAGACAATCGCACCATTCAAAACTTCATTATCAGGCACCTGCAACCATCCGTGCGCAGGATCAAGTTCTACCGACTTATCTACCTTTGCGCCCGAAACGGTGAAGGTTCCTCTCTTAGGGTGATAACCCCTGGCCTCAACTCTGTAAGTGTAGGTTCCATTGGCAAGCAAATCCGACACAATGCCCTCCTCATTAGGAGTGTAGTTCTTATCCTCGTCGATTATTACGATCGCATTTTTAGGCTGAACGTGGAGGACCACATACTGCGGACGAGCCTCGCTCGTATCGACATTACAACGGAAAACCAGACTCTCCTTGTGTACCGTGATGGGCATCTCGGCACGGCGACCCGCAAACTCCACACGCAGCGTGTGCTCTCCGGGCAGAATATCGTGCACCAGCAGGTAGTACTCGCTATTGGTCTTACCGCAATATCTATTGTCAATATAGACATCCGCATCCTTTGCGCTCGAATTTACCGTAATCGGGTAGAGCTGATTGAGCTGTGCATCGAGGAAGTACTCCTTGTTACCCTGCAAATCGAGTGCCACCTCGTTCGAATCGCCAAACTCGTTGTGGTGGAGATAGAGGCGAGTCTGCGGTTTGGCGGTCAGCTC
Source organism: Alistipes sp. (assembly GCA_017630245.1). Taxonomy (GTDB): domain Bacteria; phylum Bacteroidota; class Bacteroidia; order Bacteroidales; family Rikenellaceae; genus Alistipes. The sequence continues at coordinate 10,373 of JAGBVQ010000208.1, forward strand.
GATAATCAGACCGTTACCCTCGTAGGCCAACTCTCGCTTCATCACGACTATATTACCACCGATGGGCACCACCTGCACCTGATTGATCTGCTCGGGGGTCATTCGGTTGATATGCAGCTTAATACGCGCACAAGCACGCTGCGAACGATCCTTTCCGATCGGGTCAATATTCACACCCGTCAGCACATCGGTCTGCACGGGACGGAAACTCGCAGGATCGATCTCGATCAGGTTCTTAACACCTTGAGCAGTGGCCGATGCTGCCACGCCTAAAATTAAAAGTAGAGCGAATAAAAATCTCTTCATATTAAGTTTTATCAATTTTCAATTAACGCACGCCCATATCGCGCAAAGCCTTTTTAGCGTCGTCATTACCTTTATTTGCAGCCTCACGGAACCATCTTATCGCCTCCTCGCGATTTGCCGTAAGTCCATAGCCACCATCACGATAGCACTCGCCAATACACTTCGCAGATGTAGTGCTCCACGAATGCGCCTCGTAGTTCTTCTTAAACCATCTTACCGCCTCGACATAGTTCTTATCTAATCCGGGGCCATACATATACTCAAGACCGACACACCAATAAGCATCAGCACAACCCATCTCGGCAGCCTTAAGGTAATACTGGAACGCCTTCCTTACATCTTTCGGTTTTCCATTCTTACCACTCTCATAGTTTTTACCCATTTCGTAACACTCCTTGGCTGTCATACTGCCGGTATTTAACGAAGAGGATGAACTGCTCGAGTACGAAGAGCTGCTACTATTTGGATCTATGCCCATTTCGCGGAGAGCCTTAACAGCATCCTCTTCACCGAGACTTGCCGAGAGACGATACCAACGAATAGCCTCGTCGCGATTAGCCGCAAGACCCTTACCGCCAGTCTTGTAGAGATCACCTACCTTCTTCACGGCATATCTTCGACCGCCGCTGCTACTCTCGTGGTACTTGATCCACCACCTTGCAGCTTCAGCATAGTTAACCTCAACTCCAGGACCATAGCAGTACTCAAGGCCCACCTTCCAGTATGCATCAACATAACCCATCTCAGCTGCCTTATAGAAGTGAGCAAAGGCCTTTGCATCATTCTTCGACTTACCGTTCTTTCCATCAGCGTAGTCTACTCCCAGGTCGTAATACTGCTTTGCAGTAAGTCCAGTCGGAACCTTTCCGCTGGTAGAGTACGATGAGCTGCTACTGCTCGACGATGAGCTGCTACTATTCGGATTTACACCCATTTTACGAAGTTTATTTTTCGACTCATCGTGACCGTTATTTGCAGCCTTGCGATACCAACGAATAGCTTCATCTCTATCTGCTGACAATCCATAACCTCCTGCTTTATAGCAATCTGCTATAATAGACTGCGGGGTCGGGTCTGATGGGTGGTCAGCCTCGTACGCCTTAATCCATCTTGCTGCCTCGGCGTAGTTCTTATCTACTCCAAGACCATAAAAATACTTTAAGCCAACCATAAATCTCGAGAAGTCGTGTCCCTTTTGAGCAGCCATAAGATAGTACTGGAATGCCTTTTGACGGTCCTCGGTATATCCATTCTTACCATCGTTATAATTCTCTGCCATTTCGTAACACTCCTTGGCTGTCATACCGCCGGTATTCACCGAAGATGACGAACTGCTCGAGTACGACGACGAGCTACCGCCGGAACTAGACGAGAGAGATTGGATAGTTATATAGTCAACCTCTACCGCAAATTGCTTGGGCACAAGGAATCCCATTACGGTGATATTCTTCGAGAGATTTATGTTTCCAGAGTAGACAAAATTGCCATCAGCACGCAACTCTATATTACTTCCTCGCTTGATAATAGTATATTTATGCGACGTTGATGTACTTAATTTAGAATCATTCGAGTAGCCATAATACTTCTTATTTTCATTATCATCACCAACCGACACTCTTATATAGCCTTCATCCCAATCTGTGAAGCATAATCTATAGTTATCATCCCAACGAGTTCCCAACATAAAGATGAGAGAATTATATTTCTCTTTAAAATCAACCTTTGCTGAGAATTCCACTTGGAAATCTTCATTTTTAAGATTTCGGGGCAGATTATATGTCAATATCGAGTAGCCACTAGCATCCAGATCTTTGAATATCATCTTGCCGCCACTGAACGAAAGTTGACCCTTTGATTTTTGCCAAGCTGATGATGCAGACGAGAACTGCTCATTTACGATGTAGCCACCTGTAGACGAACTGCTGTAAGACGATGAGCTACTACTGCTGCCCGAGTTCAACTCACGCAACTTATCTTTTGCATCCGAATCGCCCTTATCGGCAGCTTTCTGATACCACGCCTTAGCCTGGGTTAAATCCTTGGTAACACCTCGGCCATACTGGTAGCACAATCCCAGATTATACATTGCGGAAGAATTCCCCTGATTTGCAGCCAGGCGATACCACTTCACGGCCTCTGCTTCATTTTTCTCAACACCTAAACCCTGTCGGTAGCATATACCCAAACTATTTTGAGCACTAGCATTGCCCTGCTCAGCGGCTTTGCGATACCACTTTACAGCCTCCACCATATCTTTGGCGACGCCATAACCTTTCTCGTAACAAACTCCCAAATTTTTTTGCGCAAGAGCGTGTCCCTGATTTGCAGCCAGGCGATACCACTTAACGGCCTCAACTTCATTTTTATCGACACCCTCTCCCGAGCGATACATCACACCCAAGTCGTTCTGGGCTGCAGCAAGACCCTTTTCAGCGGCCACACGATAATACTTCACAGCTTCGGCATCATTCTTCTGAACACCATTGCCAAAATCATACAGCACACCAAGGTAGTAGTTAGCCTCGGTGTGACCGAGCTCGGCAGCCTGCTTCAGTTTGGGGAATGCGGCGGTGTAATTCTTCGCATCGTAGAAGCTCTTACCCTCGTTATAGATCATATCCGACGAGTCGAACTTATGCGAAACAGAGGTAATCTCGCCCTTAGTAACGGTTGCCTTCAACTCGAAATCGCCGAAGCCCGCCTTATGCAGCTTAATATTGCGCTCACCAACAACCACATCGACCATCAGCGGGGTGCGACCCTTATTCTCGCCATCGATATAGACATCGGCCATAGCGGGCGAACTGGTGATATTCAGCGTGCCGAGAATAGGTTTGGGCGCATCCAGCGTATATCGCTGCTCGTGAGGAGTTACCGTGATATTCTGAGTCATCACACTACTCTCGTGACCATCCTTGCGAGCCTCGAAAATATGCGTACCCGACGAGAGCTCCTCACGCCACGGCGAGAGACCCTTACGCTCGTTGTCGATCCAGATCTCGCAACCCTCGCCTGCCGTGATCGTAACAACGGCAAAGTCGGCAACAAGAGCCGGCGAGAAATCCAAAGTTTGGTTATCGCTGATAGTTATCGTCTGTTCGAAAATCTTATACTTCGGCTTAACGATACGCACGCGGTGCTCACCACTCGCCAGCGGGCCACTACGCATAGGTGCGGTACCGATAAGTTCGTCATCGATAAAGATACTTGCTCCGCTAATAACGCTCGATGCTGTTACATTGAGATAACCAAAGGCGGGGCGAAGCTCGATTTTGCGCTCCACCTTAGCGCCTGCAACGATAATCGTGCCGCTCTCCTTATGGTAATTCTTCGCCTCAACGCTATAGGCGTGAGGACCATTCTGCAAGAGAGTATTCACTACTCCAGCCTCAGGATAGTAAGGCGTATTATCGATAGTTACAAGAGCATTCTGGGGCACCACCTCGAAGACCACATACTGCGGACGAGCCGCTGCAGTATCGACATCCAGACGGAAAACAAGGCTCTCCTTATGGATATTGATAGGCATCTCGGCACGGCGCCCTGCACACTCAACACGGAGAGTATGATCACCCGGCAGGATATCGTGCACCAACAGATACATCTCCGAATTGGTCTTACCGCAATACTTATTGTCGATATAGATATCTGCATCGGCCATATTGGTATTGACCGTAATGGGATAGAGCTGGCGAAGCTCTGCATCGAGGAAGTACTCCTTGTTGCCCTCCAGATTTACCGACACCTCATTCGAGTCGCCGAACTCGTTGTGGTGGAGGATAAATCGAGTCGGTTGCTTAGCGGTCAACTCGATAATCAGACCATTGCCCTCGTAGGCCAGCGCACGCTTCATAACGACGATGTTACCGCCGATGGGCAGCACCTGTATCTGTTCGATCTCCTGTGGGGTCATTCGATTGATGTGCAGCTTAATACGCGCACAAGGACGCTGCGAACGGTCTTTACCTATCGCATCGATATTCACGCCCTCCAAAACACCTGTCTGCACCGGACGGAAGCTCGACAGATCAACCTCAAGCAAGTTTTTTGCATTCTGTGCCACGGCCAGATTCGACATCAAGGCAACCAGCACCATTAAAAATACTCTTCTCATATCTCTTTTTTTTTGTTATTTCCCGTAGATTTCCCAATCGCCTACTGCTGCGGCAACTTTATCTGTCCCGAGGCTATCTGATACCAAATAATCGCCTTATTGATATCTCGCGGGACACCCGTTCCCGTCTCATAGCACGAAGCCATCTTGCGCTGCGCAGCCTTATGACCCTGCATCGCAGCCTTATGGAGCAGTTTTGCAGCCTTGGCCGTATTCTTCTCGACTCCTACGCCGTCAAAGTAGCATCTTGCGAGTCGGTACTGCGCCTCGGCAAAGCCCTTCTCTGCGCTACGCTCCAAGTAGGCAACAGCCTCCTCATAACTCTTTTCCACTCCGTGACCACGATAGTAGCAAAGGCCCAACCAGCACTCCGACTTCATATCGCCCTGCTGGGCTCCCTTGCGGAAATTCACTACCGCCTCCACATAGTTCTGTGCATCATACAGAGCCTTTCCCGGAGTGAAGAAATCCTCTGCCGGGCTCAACTCGTAGGTTAGCTCCAACGCCTCGCCATCTCTCACTTCTATCTGTTTTTCGATGGTGGCATATCCCTCCTTACTAATCACAATTCGATGCTCACCTGCCATTAAATCGGCAACTATCGGCGTCTGACCCAACGATTTACCATCAACTATCACATCAGCACCGATGGGTGTAGTCGCAATCTGGAATGCGCCCTGCATCGGGGTCGGCGCATCAATCGTAAAGCTCTGTTCCGCAGAGCCCGAAGCGATCTCCTGCGGCAGGACCGTAGGCTGACAACCAGCCTTGCGAGCCTCGAAAATATAGGTACCTGCAAGCAACTTTCCTCGCCAAGGCGAAGGGCCCTTACGCTCATCGTTAATCCATATCTCACTGCCTTCGACAGACGAGATTACCACATCAACGATGTCGGCCTTGAGTTCAACCTTGCGTAAAACCTTTGCGCCGGCAACTGTAAGAGTATCGCTCACCTCGTGATAGCCCTGCGCCACGACACGATAGTTGTAGGTTCCGTTCTGCAACAGAATCTGCGCAACACCGTTCTGTACGGCGTAGGCCTTCTCTCCGATCATCACCATCGCACTCTTCGGCTCGACCTCGAAGATGACAAACTGCGGGCGAGCCACCGAGCTATTCACCGCAATGCGGAACGATATGTTGTTGCTATTAACCTCCACGGTCTGCTCGTTGCGAGCCGCACCGTAGGCAACGGCAATCTTATGCGCTCCGGGGACAACATCCTTCACCGTGAGGGTAAAATCTTCGCCTGTCGTACCCTTAAACTCGTCATCTACATAGACCTCTGCGCCCTTGATATTCGTGCTCACCACAATAGGCAACAAGAGGTTAAGTTGCGCACTCAACAGATACTCCTTATTACCTTCGAGATCAAGCGACACCTCGTTCGAGTCGCCATACTTATCGTGATGGAGGTAGAAACGCGTCGGCTTCTTGGCGGTCAGCTCGAAGATAAGTCCATTACCCTCGTATGCCACCGCTCTCTTGGTCAGGGCGACGTTGCCGCCAATCGGCTGTACTACAACCTGTTCAATCTCTTCACGAGTCATACGATTGATATGCAGTTTGATACGCGCACAAGGACGCTGCGAGCGGTCCTTGCCGATCGGATCGATATTCACACCCGTCAGCACATCGGTCTGCACCGGGCGAAAACTCGAGGGGTCGATCTCGAGGCTCTGCTGGTTATTCTGCGCCTCGGCCAGCGAGACCACAGCACACATCAACGCAAATATGAAGAGCTTGAGTTTCATTATCTTACAACTTTATAATTTTCAAATTCGAAGTATCGAGATCGGGCATCGATGCACCAACGCCCGCGCCGACGTAAGTCGGATCGCAGATCACAAAACGCTTACCTTCAACCACCACATAGTCGCCATTCACCGCGCCATCGAAACGCACCGCTGCCGCCAAGTGGCCCGGATAGTCGAGCAGTACGGCATCCATCTTCAGGATATCGCGCACAAGAGTCGAGAAGAGAATTGCTCTATCATCGCAGTCGCTGTGAGGATAGTAGAAAATCTCATCACCGAAGTACCACTTCTCACGGCCAAACTGCTGATCATCTGTCTTATACTCAAATGCAGTCTGCACGAAATTGAGGATGACCGACACCGCATCGTGTTGCGATTTGCCTGCAGTTACACCTCGCAACATCGGATAGAGTTGCCTCTTCAGATCCGTCGAGAGTGAGGTATGCACATAGAAGGCGAAATCCGTCGAGGGATAGTTCGAGTAGAAGTCGATAATATTCTTGTTCAGAGTAACGCCAACCTTCGCCTCGGGATAACGCTTCGATACGAAACTCTTGCTCGGCATCGGCTTATAGGCTAACTGCGGAGGAGTCGGCTGCTGTAACGAGAGGCTCTGCTCGCCGGGGAACTTCACCTCGCAGATATACATTCGGGTCGCGTCATTTCGCTTCTCGGGGCGGTAGAAACGCACTCCATCGAGCACAAAATAACTCATATTATAGACCGTACCCGAGATATCGAGCAGCAGGTGGAGGAAGTTGCCGCTGCGTGCCATACGGATTCGATATCCACTGTGAGCCAGTAGGTAAGCCTGCAACAGTACACCATCGTTGCAATCAGCCTCGTAGTATTGTTTAGTAAATTCACGCACCAAAGTATAGTATCGCCAATCGCCCAACATCAACGATTTGCGAGCCTCAAGGCAGTCGGCCAGAGTCTGCTCGAAATCACCCGAACTGATAGCAATCCACGCATCCGCAATACTATTCTCCGTGAGGGTAAAGAGCGAGGGTACGCCAACCTCAGGAACTCGAATCGAGAGCTGAGTACCATAGTAGAGGAAATCGGTGGTACGCTGCGCGGGAGTTGCAGGAACTACGGGTGTTGTGGGTGTTGTGGTAACCGCTGACGGTGCAGAAGTTGCAGGCACAACAGGCTCAGGCTTGGAAACCGCTACGGGAGCCTTAGGCTCGGCTTTAGGCTCACTCTTAGGCTCGGCAACAGGGGCTTTAGGCTCGGGTTTGGGAGCGACTACCGGAGCTGCAGGCGTTGGCTTTGGGGCTACGACCGGACTCTTCGGTGCGGGTGCAGGAGCGGGTGCGGGAGCGGGCTGTGGTGTCGGTTTCGACACAACCACAGGGCTCTTAGGCTCGCTCTTAGGCTCTACAACCGGCTTTACAGGTTGGGGCTTCGGAACAGAGGTTACAACCGTCACCGGATGCTCTGTGGATGTAGGAGCCTTGGGCTCATACTTGGGGATAACCACAGGTTCGGGGCGCTCCGGTTCAGGGACCGAAGGTGACGAGTTATACGCAGCCCAAGCGTTGCGGATATGGTCGGCATACTGTCGATCAATCTCAGCACGTCTACGCTCGAAACTCTCGTTGTTACTCTTCTTGACACTCTCGAATGAAGAGTCCATCTGGCGACGGAACTGCTCAAACGAATCCGGCGTCTGCGCCATAACTGTAACGGCTGCAACAATCGCCACAACTGCAATAATCCGCTTCATAATCTAAAGCGTTTCGGGCCAAATCCCCCAATGCGCAAGCATTGGCCAAGGAGTAGGCCCAAAACAGAGTTTTATATGTTTATAATTTAGGTTTTTCTACTTTGCGTTCACACTGCCGCTGGTCGAGACTGTTTCGTCAATCATCTTCTCAGCATCGTATGCCACATCGCGCTCCTGCTGCCATACTCGCACACGCACCAGCGGGTTGGTATCCTGGCGCATATCGATTGCCAAGGTCAGAATTCCCTCATCGGCATAGTTATTCGAGAAGTAGAGCTGGCGCACCTGCACAGCGTAGATGCCCTCCTTGGCTCCATAGCCCTTAGCGGTATTACACTCCTCAAAGCGAATATTTACGAACTCCTTACTTGCAAAGCTCTTCTGCAGGTCGGCGATATATTGTTTCTTACTCTTCTGCTCGTAGACAGTTCGCTCGCCGAGCACACCGCTAACCGAGTCATTAAATTTCTTGGTACTCGGCTTGAGCACACGACCAACAACGATATATGCATCATCCGCGAATACCTTGTTGATATAGCCCAAGTCCTTCAGACAGTATGCCGTACGGTAATCCTCAAGGAAGGTGAGCAGAGTCAATCGTGCTGCATCCTCCCAATCCATACCGAGGATTGTCTTCTCGGTCGTAGCGCTGAGTTTATAGGCTACCGACTCAATCTTGTGGGTCTTCTCATTCACACGGAACACCACATCCTCGATAAACGAGCGCTCGCCCTTAAACTTGAGTTTGAGAGGCAGAGCTCGGCAGAATACGAGCGTGTCGTGCTTGATGAATTTATACTCGGGATCTCGTGCCAAGGTCGGACTTCCCGATGCAACGATCTTCTGGTAATGGTTCCACGCGCTGGGTGTAAAGTGATGACTGATATCGCCTGTCGACAGACCCTTAATCGAGCCGACGATAGCGGTCATAATGTTTGTGTAGGGGGTGGTATCGCCCACGCCCTGCTTAACCTCGACGTAACTCTTTACGTTCTCGGTAAGCTTAGTCTGTACGGCCGACTCGACCTCGACCGGTTTCTTCGGAGCCTTAGGCTTGCCGGTAATATCGGTACGCACCGTTTTGCTTGAACCTTCGAGCGGAGTAACGTTCGAGAGCAACTCGAACACCATCGGGTCCATCTGGCGTGCCAGATCTCTGTCGAAGCAGTCAATATCTACCTGAATCTCGGTAGGGAGCTGCTTCATCGCGATCAATCCTCGACCATCCTTGATAGCCTCGCCATCAATATAACCACCGCCATCGAAGTATCCGAACTTCATATAGCCAATAGGCTCACCGTTATAGGTGAAGTCGAGCGAAAGTTTATAGGGATAGTTTCGATCCTCCTTATCCGGATCAATAGCCACCACGCTGACATTGATATTACGGAAGATGGTCTGCAACTCCGAAATGAGCCACTGTCGCGCCGGCATCTGGTCGTCAACCTTAATGGGAGTATCGCCCGTATAGTAGTGCATCAGGATCAATGCCCAAGAGTAGTAGCGAACCTGATCCTCCACCTGCGAAGCGTAACGGCCGGCATTGATATACTCCTCAATCTTAGCACGATAGGAGTCGTGACGAGCCTCCCAATCAGCTATGGGCATATAGCGCAGCACTCTCTTACGTCCATTCTCATCTGCAAGGATCTCTTTTCGCAAGTTCTCAAAATAGGCATTAGACACCATATTTGTGGTGGAGGTATAGTTCTCTCCGCTAACACCCGAAATTGTCGAATCAATAGCCACCTGCTTATCACTCTTGCCCACGTGCACACCCGCCATCTCCGACAGCTGGCTGATGGCATCTTTATCTGCCTCCTCAACGGTATCACCTGTACCGATTGCCCACTTAAACTCCCTCATTTGGGCATCTGCCAAAACTCGGGCTGCAGAGAACGATTGTGCAGCAAGATTATTCCACGAAAGTACAAATACAAAGAGTAGTAATACGCCTCTTCTCATAGTTTGGGTTGTTTGTATAAATATAAGGGGTTAAAAACAAAAAATCGGGCGGTAGTTTCGGCTACCGCCCTTGATTAGATCAAAAAATCAACTACTCGTTAAAGCCCTCCTTGATCCAGTTCGAGATGTTTGTACCATACTGCTGAACGAGCTTCTGCTCCTCTGCAGCGCGGTTCAAAGCGTTCACGTTAGCAGTGTGTGCTGCCTCGGGATCGATCAAGCAGAAGAGCTTCACGTCATAAGTGTGAGCCTTTGCGTTGTGACGAACCAAAGTGAACGAAGTCTTAACCTCACCCTTCAACTCTGCGAGTACCAGACGCTCATAAGCAGCCATAAACTGCTCCTTCTGAACGTCGTTCAGGTCAGTCATCTCCGAAGCTACACGACCCTTAACGATCGAGCGAGCCTTCTCCGAATACTCATTCAATGCATTGTTACGAGCGATTGACTTTGCAAGGTTAGTGCTGCGCTTGCCATCAGCAGTTGCAACGATCTGCTCCAGACCACCATCAACCTTGTCAATGTGCTTTGCGATAACATAAACCAAATCACCTGCCTCAAGCAACTTGTAACCAGCTGCAGTCTCAGTCTTAGCCTGCTTCTTTGCCTGCTTCTTTGCCTGCTTCGACTGTGCGTTAGCAGGAGCAATTGCTACCAATGCAGCTACCAAAATAAAAAGAATCTTCTTCATAACATTAAAATATTTAGGTTAAACAAAATTTCTCATCAACCAAAACGCCAAAGCGCTTGGGCCTTAATTTGTGGGGGCGGTAAAGCAAGGCTGATATAGACAGATTCAGTCGGATTATCGTCTCAACAACGCAAAGTTAGTTTTTTTTTCTTAATCGCCACACTTTTAGGGACTTTTTTTACTGTTTCCCCTAAAAAAATTCATCTGGCTTTAGAAGAAAATCCACTGCACCAAAGCGTACACCGGCAAAAGTACCAAGAGCGAGAATTTCAAGATATAACCAAAGAAGCTGGGCATTGCGATTCCATTCTCCTCGGCAATCGACTTAATCATAAAGTTGGGGCCATTTCCGATATAGGTCATCGAGCCAAAAAATACTGCGCCGAGCGATATAGCCTTCATCAGAATCTCGGGGATACCCGCCACCGTCGCAACTCCCTCAGCTACAGGCAGGCCCGTAGCGATGGTATAGAAAGCCACTGCCGTAGGTGCATTATCGAGGAACGAGGAGAGCAGACCCGTACTGTAGTAGAATTGCCACGGCGAGTCCAATCCGAGCGAAGCTGCATTGGCATTCAGGTAGATCATCGCCGGAGTCATCGTTGCAAAGATACCGATAAAGAGCACTGCCACCTCCATAATCGGAGTCCAGGTAAAGTGGTTAGCCTCTCGCACCGAACGCTTGGTTGTCAGCATTGAAAGCACAATAACAGCCACCAACACAATCTCGCGCAAGAACTTCATATATAGCGGTGCATTGTGCTCGCCCATTGCGGGAATAGTTCCAGGGTTGATAAATGCCACCGACACAAGAATTATGGCGAGGTAGAGGAGATTAACCACGCCCTTAAACTCGGCTTTGACATCTTCAACCATTCGCACATCAGGCTCGGGCTCACCCATAAAACGCTGCAAATGGCGCAGACGAGCAGCGTGTTGTTTCTCAATCTTAAAATAATGAGAATCAATAATATAAAACATCAAGAGCAGCAATCCGCCTGTCAACAGCCACTGCGGCAGCAACTTGAGGAACCAAGCGAACTCCACACCTCGCAGATAGAGCAAAAAGAGTGGCGGATCACCCAACGGAGTCAGTACTCCTCCGCAGTTAGCCACAATCGCCGTAAAGAAGAGCATTGTGTGGATCTTATGTTCGCGGTAGCGGTTAATTTCGATAAGCATACGCACCAGCAACATGGCGGCTCCCGTAGTTCCGATAAACGAAGCCAGAACAAAGCCTATGGCAATCAGAGCCGTATTTGTCGATGCTTTAGCAGGGATATAGCCCGTGCGACACAAACCGCCCGTTACAACGAACAGAGCGCACAACAGCGTGATAAAGGGGACATAGTCATACAACATCTGATGCACAACCTTTTCGCCCAGACCAATATAATAGAGATACAGGGCCGTAGGAACGCCCAGCACCAACGAGAATATCAATTTATTTGAGTTCTTTTCCCACCACTCACCTACCACGAATGGGCAGATGGCGATTCCCAACAACATTAACGCAAAGGGAATCAGTGTCCATATTTCTACCTCTTGCATATCGAAACTAACCTAATGCTCAACACAAGAATTGTTCTTTTTTTCTCAAAAAGCGCCGCAAATGTAGCAAAAAGTTCCTCTCGTTGTAACGCTCAAGGGCAGAGATTTTAATCTTTTTATCGCTCAGAGGTGATATGACGAGCAAAAAATTTCCAAAGATGTTCACCCACATCAAGATCCTTATCAGCCCACGAGTGGCCACCACCGACCACCTCATAAAGCCACACCTCGCTACCGTTCGTTCCGCCTAAGTATCTGTGAGCAATAACCTTATTGCGCATCAGCGGCAACTCTTCACGCTCGCAGTGAGTACAGCGATTTACCGCTACCCAATAGCCTATGGCTTGCGGCACGGCTATATATGCGCCCCAACCGCCTTCGTTTGTAGGATCGCCCTCCCAAGCCGAAGTTTTATCCTTTGTGCCGTGGATTTCGAAGAGCGAAACGGGGCATTTTGCCTTGAGGGAGCGATACATCCACTCCATAGTAAGACCCGATACGGGAGCTACAGCGGCAAAGAGATCGGGGCGTTTATAGGCCAACAGGTAGCACATCTCTCCGCCATTGGAGTGGCCCGTAGCGAAGATATTTTTGCGACTGAAGCTATACGCCTTCTGCAAGTAGCGAACCAAGCGACACGCAAAGCCAACATCATCTCGCTTCCACCCCTTTTCACGATGAAATTCATAGCCAACATCCCAGCACGATTTATCCTTAAAATCCTTAGGGCCACGCGGATAGCAGACAGCAAAGCCGTAACGATCGGCAACCTGATTCAGGCCATACCTCTCGGGCTTTGAGCGCGAGCCATAACCGTGAAACATCACAACCAGCGGAGCCCTCTCAGGAAGATTTGCCGGTCGGTAGAGGTGGTATGTATAGGTGTTACCCTTATATCGCAACGAGTCGGTTGTCATCGTACCCGACTGCGCCGAGGCCGTCGCACTAAAGAGTACAATAGCCGCAAAAATCGAGATTAGATTTTTCATCTATAGAGTCTATTTAGAGAGCATTTTTCGGAGCAGAGTGCGAATCTCGCCAAAGGCCTCAAGCCTGCACACAACAGCAACCAGCAGGTAGGTCACCACTCCAACGGCAATCTCCGTCGCCAGACGCAGCACAATACCACATTCGCACATCGCTCGACCAACAAAGATCACCGCTGTCGCCATCACCGCCGTCACAATCACGGTCGGCAGCAACGTGCGGATCGCACGCCAGAGAGTGAGCGACGTATAACGCATCGAGGCGATAAAGTTAATCGCAAACTCACAGAACGACATCACCACCAACCCCCACGCAACAGCCTTCACGCTATGGGGAATCGTCAACGCAAGCAGCAGGGTCATCAGCGCCTTTTTCGCAATCTCCAAACGCAATATTATCGCTCCGTCACTCTTGACTTTCAGGATATTATAAGCGATTATTGCCAATGGCTGAAATAGGCCCGTAAGACACAAAATCTGCAGATACGGCACCGTGGGCATCCACTTTTCGCCCAGCAGCAGAGCGAAGAGATCCTCCGCAACAACCGCAATACCAATCATCGCGGGAAAGAGCATAAATGCCACAACCATCAGAACCTGACGATAGCTCTCAGCGAACTTTTCGCGCTGGTCGCCAATCTTCGAGAGTGCGGGATAGGTTACGCTCTGCACTGACTGCATAGCCGAGGTAAGGGGCAGATCCTTGAATTTCTGCGCCTGATTAAAGAATCCGAGCGTATCGGCCGAATAGATCTTGCCGATAAACATCTGCGAGATATTATTATAAACGGATGATATCAAGTCCGTCGTCAGCAACCTGAACGAGAAGGGAGCCATCTCCCTCACAGGCCGCATCGAAAGGCCCAACGATGGTCGCCAATCGCTCCTCATCCAGAGGATCAAAGTCTTAACCGCGAGGGTCGCAACTCTCTGACCCACAAGGCTCCAGACTCCACAACCTGCCAACGCCATAGCGATAGCTACCGCACCTGCCACAAGCGACGCGGCGAAGTTTGCCTTCGAGAGGAGTTGAAAGCGAAATTCTCGCGTAAAAATGGTATTTTGGATAACGCAGAGCGCATTTATCGGCAACAGCAAAAACAGCACCGGCGCAATCTTCGCAATAACGGGCAGCTCATAATATCGTGCCACCACCGGAGCCAACGCAACCAACGCCACATAGAGCACTATCGAAACCCCGATATTGAAGGCGAAGACCGATTGATAATCCTCCTTTGATGGGCTATCCTTACGTATAAGCGTCTGCGAAAAGCCGCTATCGACCATCACCAGAGCCAGAGCCGTAAAGAAGGTCAAGATCGCCATCACACCGAAATCTTCGGGGAGAAGCAGACGGGCAACAACGATGCTGACAACCATCTGCAGCAACATCGAGCCCACCTTCTCGGCGATGCTCCACGCAACGCCGCCTGCGACCTTTTCTTTCAACTGTTTCTCGCTCATCTTGATGCTATTGAGTCGTGGTTATCGTGCCACCGCTACTTATGCAGTGCCTCGATACCCAGACGATACGAGTCAAGGCCGAAGCCCATAATCGATCCTTGGCAAACAGGAGCCAACATCGAGATATGGCGAAACTCCTCACGTGCAAGGATCGAGGAGATATGCACCTCAACCACCGGTGTCGAAATGGCAGCTATTGCATCACGAATAGCCACTGAGGTATGGGTATAACCTCCGGCATTCATCACCACTCCGTCATACTCCCCCACGCTTGCGTGGAGGGCGTTAATCAACTCACCCTCAACGTTCGACTGAAACATCTCTATTTCATCTTGCGGATAGCGGCTCTGCAGCACTTCGAGGTACTCCTCGAATGTCTGCGTACCGTAGATATCCGTATCGCGTCTGCCCTGCAAATTAAGGTTTGGGCCATTGAGTATCAGTATCTTCATAATCGTAGGGATTATTCGTAAATTTTAGCCGAGCGCTCACCTCGTAAAACAGCCAGACCACTCTCGGCGAGTGCCAACATCTCATCCTCGCCCGGATAGATTGCCACCTTTGAGATAAAGCTGATACGACGTGCAATGTTATCGGTAATAACCTCACTATAAGCAAGTCCGCCCGTGAGAATCACAGCATCAACCTCTCCATCGAGAGCTGCCGCCATCGCACCGATATTCTTGGCTATGGTGTAGCACATTGCGTCGAGAACAAGCTGTGCATCCGCATCTCCCGCTGCGGCACGTTCTCTCACTTCGATTATCGAATTAGTGCCGAGCAGATCCACTACACCGCCCTTACCACAGAGCATCTTCTTAACCTCCGCCTTGGTGTACTCTCCCGAGAAGCAGAGCTCAACAAGCGAGCCCGCGGGCAACGAGCCTGCACGTTCAGGAGCGATCGGGCCCTCGCCATC
>JAGBVQ010000020.1 GCA_017630245.1 Alistipes sp.
CCACCATCCATCAGCGAGCGAGTTCTACCGCCCGTCTCGGCCAAAATCAACTCTCCTGCTGCTGTGTCCCATTCGTAGGTCTGACTTGTGCGGATATAGTAATCAACTGTGCCCTCGGCCAGCATACAGAACTTATAGGAGCTACCCTGCTCGACAACCTCCAGGTCGGGATGACTCTCACGCAACGAGGCAACGTGCTCGGCAGTTTCGGGAGTCTGATGCGAACGCGAAAGGGCTATACGCGGAGCCGTGCGGCCATCACTCTTGAAAGGCAGCGAGCGCCACTCTTTCGACATTTCGGCATAGGTGCAATCCACCTCATTCGAGGGTGCAATATCGGTCACAAGGTGCGCTCCGTAGCCCTTCTCGCCGATATACATCTTCTTGTAATATGGCACATAGACCACCGCTCCGACACACTCATTCTCCTGCATCAGCGCAATATTTACCGTAAATTCATTATTTCCCTTAATAAACTCCACGGTGCCGTCCAGCGGATCGACCAGCCAAAATAGCTCCCAATTTTGTCGCTCCTCATAGAGCATCTCTCGTCCCTCCTCGCTGAGAATCGGGATGCGCGTTGCACCGAGCACCTCCTTGATCTTCTGGTGCGCCAGGCGATCGGCCACAGTAATCGGAGTCTGGTCGCTCTTCACGCTGATATCGTAGTCATCGCGATTCTTGTATATCTGCATAATCTCGGCACCGGCCTTCACAGCCGCATTGGCTGCCATCTCGATAAGGTAGGCTCGAATTTTGTCAGTTATTACCATCTCTTCTGTTTTAAGCATCATTTTCTTCTTTTGTAAAGATAACGATTATTTTCGTAATTTCCATATCCGCGGCAATAAATTTTCGCAAAAAAGAGATAAAGTCTCGACATATCCTACAGTCGCATTTTCGCTATTGCGCATAGCCGCCGTAGAGGCATACGCTGCAACCACAACAAAGAGCAGCGTAAAGGCTACAACACTCGACAAAACCACCTCATACTCCAACACAACGAGCACCATACACGCAGCTATAATCGCCACTAACAGAGAGGTTAGTACTCCTCCGACACGACTATTACGACCTCTATTGACAACCAACGGTTCATAGAGTCGGCAACGCCCACTAATACCTGCACGCACACCCGAAACACCTCTGCAACTATCGGCGATCTTCGCCGGGATAATCTCTATTTCACGCTCAAGACCCACCACCACGACCCGATCCTCCGGGCTATCCATCGCCGAGAGCTCGGCAACGATCCGCTCTACGGCACCCGGTGCCAAACGTTCATCACCCCACAGTGGCAACAGAAAGTCATAGGTAGCCACCTCGTATGCCACATCCAGATCGCTACGCCGCCCCGTAGTTGCAACATCGAGTAGTATCAGACGACGATAACTTCGCTTTGCCGAGCGATACATCCTCCGCACTCGCGGAGCATTACCCTCTCCCGAGATTCGACCATCGACCGCAACCATTTGATAACGCTGTATAGCCGATTGCAACGACTCAGGCTCTCGCAGCGAGTCGGCAACCACTCCAACCTCGTAATCAGCATACTCCACAGACAGGAGGCTGCCCAATCTCTCCTCTTCGCCACAATCACGACAAAGGAGCGAAATGCCTATTCGGCCACCTCCACTCCAAGCCTTCCCTCGAGAGCTCTCAAACAGTCGATTTCGATCACCTCCTCGCACAATTCTTACGAAGAGAACAGTAGTCGCTACAACAACGTAGAACGACAATAACATCACCAGAATTGGTGCTAAAGTTGTGGCATACATACAATACGACATTTATAGGTTGCAACAAGACCCTCGAGGTATCTCCTCTCAGGATTATCAAACAGCGGACTCAGAGCCGAGATCGAGTAGCCCTCGTAGGCAAGCCTACGACAGAGCGATCGACGCTCCGCATCGACCAAGAGATTCACCCGCTCGGCCACCTCACGATGCGCAAGCGACAAGCGTAGGCTGACAAGTGCATAAAGAGCCTCCTGGACGATCTCTCGATCTTCGCCCTCGGCAATAATCGCGAGTAGCTGAGGTTTCACCTCTTCGATCCCGAACTCCCGAGCAATATTAAGTCCGACAAGCTTCAAATTCCGATTCGTCGACGCCAGCAACGGCCCACACGCCACGGGCAACACTCCTCGCCGCAGCAACGACATAATCTCGGAAATTTCGAAGCGTGTCATCCGTCCCTTATACTCCGCCAACTCGCGAAGAGCCGACGTTGTGTCGTTACTGATCCGTATCAGAAACGTATAGAAGCTAACAAAACGATTGCTGTCATTAGCATAGCGATCGACCTGAGCTACCACCTTCGCCGTCAATGGCAGACGTGCGAGTTGCGATAGATAGTAGGCCCGAACCACTCCTCGGCTACGATGCACCCTCCGCAACAGCCACACATCTATACCATTAGCAACCGCAATACGTCCCAGCACCGAAACATCCGCTCCATAAACCGATGAAGCCAGCGCAGAGAGTACTCTGGCCAAAAGCGCCTTTGCGCCCCACATCTCGATCATCGGAAAGCGCGTAGGAAGAGTCCCATTCGACAATATTACAGACATTACAATACGCACATAGCGTTGCGACAGCGACCTTTCAATTCGCTCTGACCTCTCACAAGAGGCCCTTTGCCACCAGGCATACATAATCCCCGCAGCCATCGCCCCGACAAGCAGTATAAGGTAGATAATTTGCAGTGGTAATATCATAGCTTAAAATCCATATATTCACAAATTTTGCGCCTTATGCGCCGAACATTCATCGGTAATGTGACGTACTGCGACACCCGACTCTCCAGCAGACTCATAACACTCCACTCGGAGTGGTGCCACGAAACGACAAATATCTCAGGTCTTCGCAGCTCATCCCGTCTTAGAACAGACGAAGGATCTGTGCCATCAAAGAAGGGCGAGAGATTGGTCATAATAACCAAATCGAAGTACCCCGCGCGACACTCTCGCTCAAAGAGCACGACATTATCAGCTACCTGTACCTCTATCGGAAGATCAGCCACGAGCGAGAAGATCATCTCTCGCAATATTATGTCAGAACCAGCAACAAGAACCCGTTTCATAACCATTCGAGATGTTTAGGGATTCTCTTCTACCCGAAAAATATGCCAAAAACAAAATTTAGACGAAAAAAGTTTGCGATAGTGTTGTTTGTAAATGAAAAATCACTATCTTTGCAGTCCGAAATTATGTCGAAACTGATATAACTTTAAGATTAAATGTACGTAATAGTAGAAATTGCAGGTCAGCAATTTAAGGCTGAAAAGGGTCGTAAGCTCTATGTTCACCGTCTTTCGGGCGAGGAGAACTCGTCCATGAGCTTCGACAAGGTCCTGCTTGTAGACAATGGCGGTCAGGTTAAGGTAGGCGCACCTGTTGTAAAAGGCGCCTCGGTACAGCGTAAAATCCTCAAGCACCTCAAGGGCGACAAGGTCCTGGTGTTTAAGAAGAAGCGCAGAACAGGTTACCAGAAGTGTAATGGTCACCGTCAGTATCTGACTCAGATTCTCGTAGAGGAGATTGTTGCATAATTAAAACTTAGAGAAAAATGGCACACAAAAAAGGTGTAGGTAGTTCGAAGAACGGTCGTGAGTCAGAGAGCAAACGACTTGGCGTTAAACTTTTCGGTGGTCAGTTCGCTAAAGCAGGCAACATCATCGTTCGTCAGAGAGGTACGGTTCACAATCCGGGTAACAACGTAGGTATGGGTAAGGATCACACCCTCTTCGCGTTGGTAAACGGTACAGTAGTATTCTGCAAGAAGGCTTCTGGCAAGTCGTACGTTAGCGTAACTCCGGTTGAGTAATCAAGGGAGTAACACACAAGAAAAAGGCTGTCCAACTCTGTTGGACAGTTTTTTTTATATCTATTTTATTAAAATATGATTCTATTTGACTATATTTGTGATAATAAACTCGATTGC
>JAGBVQ010000209.1 GCA_017630245.1 Alistipes sp.
TGTGCCGATGTCGTGAAGAACTAAACCGATGTATTGGGAGTCGTATACTCAATATTTATATTCCCCCTAAATCCCCCTTTGATAAAGGGGGACTTTGCCAGGGATCTCGCCTGAATGATACAAAAAAAAGAAGACAACCTTTCGATTGTCTTCTTCAGTACCCCCTCAGGGGCTCGAACCCTGGACCCCAACATTAAGAGTGTCGTGCTCTACCAACTGAGCTAAAGAGGCATTTGCTTTAGGAATTACTTCCTTTTTGCGAGTGCAAAGATAATGTCATTTTTTTTATTGTGCAAACTTTTTTCGCAAAAAATGTGAAAAAAAGTTATTTTTTTGTTGTCGGCAAGGTGCCGCCCTCGATTACATCGTTGTTCCATTCGCCACCTGCACCGATGTAAATAATAGGTCTACAGCTCTCCAACGCTTTGAGCATCAGGTAACTTTCATACAAGTTGATACCATTTGTAGCACCTCCTCCAAGCGAAAATGCCACAACCGAGGGGTGAGCCTTCGAAGAGTGATACATTTCGCCCGTACGAGCCAAATAAAAATCTTTCCACATCGGATTATTGCTCGGATTGCCGTTGCGTTTAATGTGCGGGGCTCCGTGCGAGGTATCGATAGCCGCCTGCGGAACGACATATACGCCCACCGAATCGCAACGCGAGTAGAGAGCCTCTGCCGCAGTTCCGGCTGCAGCCATCACCGCATTATATCCCTGAATCTTGAGTTCAACGACCTCCTCGGCAGGAATTGCCACATCAACAGTAGCCACACGTAACGGGGCGAGCTTACCATTTACATACAATCTCTTATCTCCATATTTTACCTCGCGCAGGCCAATGGGCACTGCGATATTCTCGGCATAGCGACCCTCTACCTTATTGCGGACAACGAGATTGAGTAGGGTTGGATTATGGATGCTCCACAACCACTTTGCCGGCACAACCGTAGCGAACGAAACCGTATCCTCGCCACGCATCTCGAGCGTAATATCCTTATATCCATAGGTCAGACGTGTCGTATCAGGGGCAAAGAGTTCGTACTCTATGCGTGCGCTCTTCGGATTGAGAGCATCGGTTTTGACAACGATATTAAACTCGGCAATAGCGTCGCCACTATCATTCAGGCGGGTATTATTGTCTATATCGCGCACGCGTATAGTCGGCTGCGAGAGAATTGCGACCTTGCCAAGCGAGGCTTTGCCGGCAGTCGCAAGGAGGGGAGTCGTAGGATTCTCGCCAGCGATGATTACCTGCAGTTCGTTAAGACCCTGCTTAGACTTCTTGGTTACGTTAAACTCGGATATAGCCGCATTATTGGTTGTATTGCCGATTTTTGAGCCATTAACCAACACCGAGTAGGGTGCTGATGCCGACTCCACGCGCAATAGCAGTTGGCGATTGAGCCACGCAGCAGGGTAGGAGTAGGTAGTCGAAAAGATTGTACTGCCATCCTTCTCGGTAATACTCCACTCATCGAGTGGTGTGATGTAGCGAGATGCGACATCACTCGAAGCGAGGGCCTCCTCGACTGTGGCATAAGGTTTTATCGGTCGGCGCGGCAACTCGGTATTATGACTCGGAAGAGTCTGCGCGCAGATATTTGACGCAAATAAAAGGAGTAATACGGTTAGTATAGTTCTCATAATTTTCCTATCTTTGTGCCAAAGATACAAATTTTTCGTTAAACAATGCCACAATATCCTAAACTCACTTTTCCTGCCGTGGTTTTACCTCGGCGTAAGCGTGATGGCAAGACCTATATCCCCGACCGAGTTCGAGGCGGATATTTGCTGCTCACGCCCGAGGAGTGGGTGCGCCGACACGTTATAGAGTATCTTGTCGGTTGGTGTGGCGTTGAGATTCAGCGACTCGTTACCGAGTACCCCGTAGAGTTGAACGGACAGTCGCAACGTGCCGATATTGTCGTGGTTGGCTGCGATGGCAAGCCGCAGATGCTCGTTGAGTGCAAGGCTGCAGATGTCGAGATGTCGCAGGATGTGCTCAATCAGGCTGTTCGATACAATTCGGTAGTCGGAGCTCGATATATAATGCTCACAAACGGATTGAGAACCTTCTGCTATGAGGCAATAAATAAAGGAGAGTATCGAGAACTCGACACTCTCCCGCAACTTTAAGACAACGTTCTATACTATTTCAGCACGCCCGGCTGGATAATCTCAACGCTTTTTGAAATGGTAAAGCTGCGCACGATAACTTTCGCTCTGCGCTCATAGCTGCTCGTGTTGGGCTTAACTTCGATAACCACACCCGAATCGAATACAGGCAGTTCGCGAGTGGTCTCCCAAATCACCTGCTTGATCTTGATCCAACCCTCCTTTGGTGTGAGGTTGCCCTGCTGGTCGGTATCCCAACGGTCGCTGTGGCTGTAGCTTACTCGCACGTCATCAATACCCGTAGAGACAACGGGGATAACCAACTCGCCGCCACTCTCCGATACGACGTAGCTACTCTGTTCAAA
>JAGBVQ010000210.1 GCA_017630245.1 Alistipes sp.
AACTTTTTGAAGGTGTTTTTTTAACTCGCTGATATTGAATATTTGAAGAAAAAACGTTACTTTTGTGTATAGAAATTTTGAATGATGAGATTAAATATATATAAATAAAACTTATAAAGAGATGGAGAATAATTTGGAACAAACCGTATTGGCAAAAGCCGAGTCTTGGCTGGCCGGTGATTATGATGCAAAGACCAAAGAGCAGGTTAAGTATCTGATTGACAATGACAAAACGGAACTCATTGAGAGTTTTTATAAGGATCTCGAGTTCGGTACAGGTGGTCTGCGCGGTATTATGGGCGTGGGATCAAACCGTATGAACGTATATACTGTAGGTTTTGCTACACAGGGTCTGGCTAACTACTTGAAGAAGAACTTCGAGGGCGAGAAAATCCGTGTTGCAATCGCTCACGACAGCCGTAATAATTCGCGCCTCTTCGCTGAGCACGTTGCTGATATCTTTGCTTCGAATGATTTTGAGGTGTTCCTCTTCGATGCGCTCCGCCCCACTCCCGAACTCAGCTTCGCAATTCGTGAGCTGCAGTGCCAGTCGGGCGTTGTGATTACAGCTTCGCACAACCCGAAGGAGTATAACGGTTATAAGGCTTATTGGGCTGATGGTGCACAGGTAACCGAGCCCCACGACAAGAACATTATCGAGGAGGTTGCCAAGATTACCGAGGTGAGCCAGGTGCTGACCGGTAAGAATAAGGAGAATATCACAATCCTTGGCGCAGATTTCGATGAGAAGTACCTTGAGGCTATCCACTCGCTCTCGCTCTCGCCCGAGTCTGTAAAGAAGTATCACGACCTGAAGATTGTCTACACTCCGCTGCACGGTGCAGGTGTAAACCTCGTGCCCGCATCGCTTAAGAAGTTCGGTTTTACCAATGTAATCTCGGTACCCGAGCAGACCGTAATCGATGGTAACTTCCCCACCGTTGAGTCGCCCAACCCCGAGGAGCGCAAGACTATGGCTATGGCTATCGAGCTTGCTCGTAAGGAGGGCGCTGACCTGGCTATGGCTACCGACCCCGATTCGGACCGTATCGGTGTTGCTCTGCGTAATGGTAAGGGTGAGTATGTGCTGCTCAATGGTAACCAGACTCTGGTGCTGCTTATGAGCTATCAGCTTACTCGTTGGGCAGAGCTCGGACTGATCGATGGCAAGCAGTATGTTGTAAAGACTATCGTGACTTCATCGATGCCCGAGGCTGTAGCTGAGCACTTTGGCGTGAAGATCTATGACTGTCTGACCGGCTTTAAGTATATCGCAAAGATTATCCGCGAGCAGGAGGGCAAGACTAAGTATATCGGCGGTGGCGAGGAGTCATTCGGCTATCTTGCAGGCGATTACGTACGCGATAAGGATGGTGTTTCGGCTTGCTCGTTGGCAGCTGAGGCTGCAGCTTGGTGCCGAGATACTAAGGGTATGACTCTCTATGAGTGGTTGCAGGATCTCTATGTTAAGTATGGTTTCTACCGTGAGGGCTTGGTAAATGTAGTTCGCAAGGGCAAGGATGGTGCCGAGCAGATCCAGAATATGATGGTTGAGTTCCGCGCTAATCCTCCCAAGTCGATCTGCGGCTCGCCTGTGGTGAAGGTCTACGACTATAAGACTCTGGAGGTTCTGGATGTTGAGAGCGGCGAGAAGTCGCCCATCGAGGGTATCACCGACTATAGCAATGTGCTGCAGTGGCTTACTGCTGACGGCACAAAGGTTTCGGTACGCCCGTCGGGTACCGAGCCGAAGATCAAGTTCTACTTCGGCGTGAAGGCTCCCCTCGCTTCAGTTGAGGAGTTCGAGGCTGTTCAGTCAGCTTTGGATGCAAAGATTGAGGCTATCAAGGAGGAGTTGAAGTTGGTTTAATGCAATAAACGGCCCACACGGGCCGTTTATACCATATATATATTAAATGGTAATAAAAAATATGAAGAGATTATTTATGTTGGCTGCGATGGCATTCGCAGTGATTGCTACTTCGTGTGACAATAACGGTCACGAGATTGTAGATGATGGCTCGGTGAAGATGAGCACCGTTTCGGAGGATATCTTGACATTTGTCTTCTGGGGTGGAGAGCACAAGTCGTACTACTCTATCAAGAATATCCCGCAGGATTCGGTTATTGTTGCGCGCTCTGCAGATAAGTGGATCAATAGCTTTAATATGAAGAATGTCGGTGAGGTGACCTATAAGATTGAGCCGAACGATAGTGGCGTTGAGCGCAAGACATCCTTTGTCGTTTCGTGTGAGGATGCGGCTGTGGAGTACTTTGTGACTCAGGAGGCGGCGGATGTTACCTGCAAGGCGGCTTACGCACTCTGTGAGTACTATGCTGATACCACGTCTGAGCAAGCTCACTACGACCTTGTCTTCTCGCTCAATGACTTGGGTAGTGTTAAACCCGAGGTGGCAGCAGCCGAAGGTGGAAATATTAGCTATAGCCTTGCTCTCTACACTAAGGAGTTTATCCAGCCCGGTGATCCTCTCAAGATTCCTGAGGGTGTATATCGACTCGATCCCTCTAACCGCGAGGAGTACCCCGTGATCTATAAGACCAACAGCGCTTGTACTATGGCTGATGGCACAAACTTGACCTTCAAGGATGCTTACTTGGACGTTACAAAGGATCGTCTGGTGTTTCGTGCAACCACCACTGATGGCCGCACTCACCTTGCGACCTTCTACGGGGATCACGAGTTTGTAAATATGGTCCAGTAGAAGAAGTCGTCTAAAAGGCGAATATCTGCGTTACGCTTGTCCTCG
>JAGBVQ010000211.1 GCA_017630245.1 Alistipes sp.
GTGCAAAGATAAAGCATATTTTTGAATCCTCCAAATATTTTTTCAAGAACTTTGCATTTTTTTTTATTTTTTCTTTCGAAGCTCACCGTGTCGGTGTTATTCGGAAGCGTTATTTCTCAAATGCGGATGCAAAGGTAGGGACTTTTTTTTAATCTGCAAATATTTCCACAACTTTTTTCGCATTTTTTTGTATTTTTTTTGATATTGGCATTTATACCTATATATATAATATAAAGGGGCGAATATTTACCCCCAAAAGTCCGACAAAGATCCTTCCATCCCGAAAATAGTCGCATCTTCCCTCGCACAAAAAAAAGAGTCCGTCGCAACATTTTTTGTCGGACGGACTCTCTCTTTATTTAACTCTTCAGGCGAAAACCACCTCCAAGGCGACGAGCTTTCGCACCTACTCCTCGCGATCGGATGCGTGAACACACTCGATACCGACACGGCGGAGCAGTTGCAAACCGTCATCGTTTCGATACGGGTCGCTATAGACAACCCTCTTAATGCCGGCCTGGATGATCAGCTTCGAGCACTCGATACAGGGCGAGGCGGTAACATAGAGCGTAGCGCCATCACAATTATTGGCACTCTTAGCCTCCTTGGGTATCGCATTTGCCTCGGCGTGCAGAACGTAAGGTTTTGTCACGCCATCACAATCTTCACATACATTCTCGAATCCCGACGGCGTACCATTGTAGCCATCCGAGATAATCATCTTATCCTTCACGATAAGCGCACCCACCTGTCGGCGCACGCAATATGAGTTCTCGGCCCATATACGCGCCATTCGGATATAGCGCAAATCGAGTTGTCTTTGTTTCTCCTCTGCGTAGCCCATTATAGTTTGGCGTTAAAACGATTAAAACGGGAGATCATCGGGATCCTCTGCCGGAGCTGCGATCGGAGCAGGTGCCGGTGCCGGCTGGGGTGTCGGCTGAGCATAGGGCTGCGAGTAGGGCTGTTGTGCGGGAGTTGCATAACCCTGGGGCTGCGCTCCATAAGGCTGCTGTGCAGCAGCTGCATACTGCGGAGCAGCAACGCCACCCTGCGCACCCTCGGGACGACGGCCGAGGAGTTTCATCTCGCTGGCCAAAATCTCGGTTGAGTATCGCTTCTGATTATCCTTATCTGTCCACTCGCGAGTACGGAGGCTACCCTCAACATAGATCTGCGAGCCCTTGCGGACATACTTATCAACAACATCTGCCAAGCCGCGCCACAATGTAATGGTGTGCCACTCGGTATGCTCTTTAGTCTCATTCGACTGACGGTCAAACAGACGCTCGGTTGTAGCCAGGCGCACACGAGCCACCTTAGCTCCCGACTCGATAGTGCGCACCTCGGGATCTACACCCACGTTGCCCACCAAAATTACTTTATTTACCATTCCTTATAGATTTTTTATCAGTTTCACAAACAATTTAGCCATCTTCAGACCAGCCTTACGACCCTGCAGCTGCACATCCTCGTGGTCGCCAATCTGGTCACTCAATCCACAGTTGGTAATCACCGACACAAC
>JAGBVQ010000212.1 GCA_017630245.1 Alistipes sp.
GGCCTTCACAAAAACACTTACCACGCACTTTGCGCACTCGCTGCGAGCCTTCTCGACGAGCGAGATGTGACCTTGGTGCAGAGCGCCCATCGTCGGAACAAAGCCCACGACGCCTTCGCCCATTGCCTCGAGTGCGGCACGCAATTCGCTTACGGTTGTAGCTATCTTCATTGCTTGTTTTGCTTGTTTTGTGCGACAAAGTTATACAATAATTCGAATACCATAGTCGGGGTTTTCATATTTTTGTATAAATTTGCGCATAAATTTTAACTAAATAAGTGATGAAACGAATTTTTAGTGTAACAATTATGGGAATTTTTGCCGCTGTTCTCTCTTCGTGTTGCAATCAGACAGAGGAGAAAGCGTGGGTTGTGGATCGCTTTGACGATATCAAAGTAATCCGCTATGAAGTGCCGGGCTTCGAGGAGTTGCCCCTGCAGGAGAAGATTTTGATTTACTACCTCTCGGAGGCAGCGAAGTGTGGCCGCGACATTATGTTCGACCAGAACTTTAAGTATAACCTTGCAGTGCGTCGCACCTTGGAGGCTATCTACACTTCGCACGAGGGTTGCCGCGAGTGTGAGGAGTGGAAGGCTCTGGAGACCTACCTCAAGAAGGTGTGGTTTGCCAACGGTATCCACCACCACTACTCGAAGGATAAGTTCCGTCCTAAGTTCTCGCAGGAGTACTTCGAGCAGTTGCTCGCAGCTGTTCCCGCAGAGAAGCTGCCGCAGGAGTTTGGCTCGGTGGAGGCTCTTAAGGAGGTAATTATCCCCGTCATCTTTGATGAAAATCTATATGCTTCGGCTCTCAACCAGACTGCCGGCATCGATGTAATCCAGGCTTCGTCGAACAACTACTACGAGGGCGTAACTCAGAAGGAGGTTGAGGCGTTCTACAAGAAGATGGCTTCGATCAACGATCCTCGCCCCATCTCTTACGGTCTGAACTCGAAGCTGGTGAAGGAGAACGGTAAGATTAAGGAGAAGGTATGGAAGTCGGGTGGTATGTACTCGGCAGCTATCGACCGCATCGTTGAGTGGTTGGAGAAGGCTGAGGGTGTTGCAGCTGAGCCCCAGAAGGCTATCATCAACTCGCTGGTGAAGTACTACAAGTCGGGTGATCTGCGTCAGTTCGATGACTACAACATCAAGTGGGTACAGGATACCGTTTCGAATGTAGACTTTGTGAATGGCTTTATCGAGGATTATGGCGATCCCCTCGGTCGTAAGGCTTCGTGGGAGTCGATCGTAAACTTCCGTGACGAGCAGGCTTGCCACCGTACAGAGGTTATCTCGGCAAATGCTCAGTGGTTTGAGGATCACTCGCCCATCAATCCCGCATATCGCAAGGAGGTTGTTAAGGGTGTTTCGGCAAAGGTTATCACCGTGGCTATGCTTGGTGGTGATTGCTACCCCGCAACCCCGATCGGTATCAACCTGCCCAATGCTGATTGGATCCGCAAGGAGTATGGCTCTAAGTCGGTAACTATCGATAACATCACCTTCGCATATAAGAAGGCTGCACAGGGTAACGGCTTCGCAGAGGAGTTTGTACTCCGTGCCGAGGATCGTGAGCGTATGGAGAAGTATGGTAAGCTCGGCGATGACCTCCACACCGACCTTCACGAGTGTCTTGGTCACGGCTCGGGTCAGTTGGCTCCCGGTACAAAGGGTGGCGAGCTGGGTACCTATACTTCGACCCTTGAGGAGGCTCGCGCAGACCTCTTTGCTCTCTACTATTTGGGTGATCCTAAGATGATTGAGATTGGTTTGATCCCCTCGCTCGAGGTTGCTTATGCTCAGTATGCTTCGTATGTTATGAATGGTATGATGACCCAGTTCTCGCGTATCGAGCTCGGTAAGAATGTTGAGGAGTCGCATATGCGTAACCGCAAGCTTATCGCCGAGTGGTGCTACGAGCAGGGTAAGGCCGATAATGTTATCGAGTGGGTTAAGCAGGATGGCAAGAGCTACGTTGTAATCAACGACTTCGATAAGTTCCGTGAGTTGCTTGGTAAGATGCTCTACGAGGTGCAGCGCATCAAGTCGGAGGGTGACTACGAGGCTGGTAAGGCTCTGGTTGAGGCTTATGCAGTGAAGATTGACCCCGCGCTCCACGCTGAGGTTTTGGAGCGTTACAGCGCTCTGAACATCGAGCCTTATGGCGGATTTGTAAATCCCGAGTATCGTCTGGTTGAGAAGGATGGCCAGATCGTAGATGTTGAGGTTGTCTATGGCGAGAGCTACGTTGATCAGATGCTCCGCTACTCGAAGGAGTACTCGTTCCTGCCGACATTGAACTAATTTAGTGAATGGCGCTATAAAAATAGAGGGCGACCCGACGGGTTGCCCTCTTCCAGTATCGGACAGAGTTTATTTTGAAAAGTGTTTGATTTGCAGTGCTTTAAGTAATTACATTAAGGACAGACTTTTAACTCATAAATCATAAAAGCATTGATTCTACTTTTATTATGTAGTCGTCTATGTAGTCTAAATTAA
>JAGBVQ010000213.1 GCA_017630245.1 Alistipes sp.
CCTCCTGTGATTTGTTAGCAAGCTTAGCGCGACGCTTCTGAGAGTACTCAACAGCGAACTTGTCCTGCTTGAAAGTTAAAAAACGGATAACACGCTCGTCACGACGATACTGAGTCTCGAGAGTGTTGATGATGTTGCCCTCGCCAGTGAACTCTACGAGGAAGTAGAAACCGGTGGTCTTCTTCTGAATGGGATAAGCGAGCTTCTTGAGGCCCCAATTCTCCACATTTACGATCTGACCGCCGTTCTCGGTGATAACACCTTGGAATTTGTCACAAACCTCCTGAACCTGAGCGTCAGAGAGAACCGGAGTGACAATGAAAACGGTTTCGTAATTGTTCATAATTGTTTAATTTTTAATTAGTTTTTCGCTTAAAGCGGCTGCAAATATAGGCATAAATCTTTAATTTCCAAAATAAAACAACTCTAAAACAGGGATTTTTGCGCTTTTATCACCTCAACTCGGCTATGGCACAACAATAAGATAGCGGCCAACCGTATCCCGCTCTCGCCCTGCGACAAAGTTCCGAAGCTCCCTCTTCTTGTCCAATCGTTTGAGCGACAATAGCACCACGCCATCACCAATTTTACCCTCCAAAAGCTCGGCCGATGAGATCTTCTGCACATCCTGCCCCAGGTAGACATCCATATTCTCGGGGCGATGTATCCCCCAGACATAAAACCTCCCGACACCCTCCGCTTCGGCCACCTCTACAGCTCTGCGACACAACTCCCCGTAGCCCAACCGAGCATTTATCTTCGGCAGAGCAAATCCCCCGACAAAGAGCGCCACAAGCAACCCCAACGCAAGGCTGTTTATGGCAGGGCGCAGGGTGCGGCGGAAGCGAAAGAGTTGAGCCACAGCCACAACTCCCGCAAGCATCAGAATCGCCGCTGCACAATAGATCCAGCCAACATTAAGCCACTCAAAACCAGGCCAATGCGCCACCACAACAAGCCCTGGCAATGCCACTATCCAAACCACTGTCGGCACCACCACGCTCGCCGTAAGGTAGCCCCTACGTTTCAGCTTCACACAAGCCAAAGCCCCGAGGTAGATCACAAACGGAAATATCGGCGAGAGGTAGATAGCAATCTTCGAACTGAAAACCGAGAGCATAACCAATGTCGAGAGGATAATGGTCAGAAATAGTTGCTCAAGATCGCTCCAAAATAGGCAACGCCACACACCTGCCGCAATGGCAAAGACCGCAAATAGCGACCACGGAGCCATCGAGTACCAGAGCGAAATGAGGTAGTAGTAGAATGGCTCCTTATGATGAAATGCATCGATCGCGCGATCGAAAGTCTGATGGAAAAGCAGGTTCCGAAGATACTCCTCTCCGCCCTCGGCAATGACTCCGCCCCACCAAAGGCCACACCCCACCAATAGCACCGTCCACGTTCGCCAACCCCAATAGCGGCCTATTGTCCCTAATTTTCGTTTAACGACAAGGAAGGTTACGGTCGAGATCAGCGGAACAAGCAATCCGACAGGTCCCTTCGTAAAGATTGCAAGAAAGAGCCACACGCCAAAGAGAAATTGGCTGCGCAAAGGATCCGCCTCGCCGCTATACATACGATAGAATGTGTAGATTGCCAGCGTGATAAACATATTCATCAGCATATCCATCCTCAAGAAAAACGAGAGCCCGAGAAAGAGTCCGCAACTCATCAACTGCAGCGTTGCCGTCACTCTCTCGGCAGGGGTTGTAACCCGCTCGACCCAGCGATTCATTGTGTAGATAATCACCAGAGCAGGCACCAACGAAAAGAGCGACAAAAACCACATTGCGTGCGCTCCAAAGAGCCACCGCCCGAGCATCACAATCCACAGGTAGAGTGGAGGTTTATCGGCGTATGGCTCGCCCTGATTCGAGAAAGTAAAGATATCGCCATTGCCGATTGCCTCGTCGGCAATGCTCAGGTAGCGCAACTCGTTCGAGGGGGTAAAGTCCCGAAATATCATCGTCGGCAACAGCACGACAAAGAGAAAAATCGGAAGGATGCGAAGGGTTCTACTCTGCATTGTGAAGAGGGTTTAGAGTTCTTAAACCTATAATTATATTGCGTGCGTAGGCAACAAGACCTATCGACTGGCCAAGTATCAGTATCGGATCAAGGCGAATGGCTCCGTATATCACTATTACGACAGAGCCCAAAATGCTCATAATCCAAAATCCAAGCGGCAGCGACGAATCACCTCGACGGCGGGAGTAGAGCCACTGATAGACAAATCTAAGGGTGAAGATCACCTGACCTGCCGAGCCGAAGATCAGCAACCACATCGGAACAGAGTCGTTACAGAAAAACTCTGTAGCAAAGCCTGTTACATCCCTAAGGATCATCACCACGGCAAGAGACGGCGTGAAGAGCAGCACCACCTTTAACACCACAGGCAACCTACGCCAAATACCCTTTACCCCGAGGTTCCAGAGGTAGATGTAATAGGAGATCACCTGCCCGAGGATTATCGAGAAATCGTCACGCAGCCACCCATAGAGGAACAACAACCACGCCCCCGCAACGCTGAATAGCCAATACGCAGTTGGCGATTCGATGCGCCGAGCTCGTTCCGTGCTTATCCACTGGATAATGGTCCGCGCCGAGAAGAGCCCCTGCGCCACAAATCCGAGGATGTATACCGCCACGTCGCTCATCTCCTAAAAGTTGGAGGCATTCACCTTATAATTAAAGTAGCGGCGACGTATCCAACGATAGGCCAGACAATCGACAAACGGCCCGATGAGTCGGTTTCGCAGAGAGAATTTCGACTCTCCTGCGGTGCGAGGGAAGTGCCGAACCGGCAACTCCTTATACCGAGCACCCTCCTGCAGCAACACCAACGCCGGAAGAAAGCGATGCATCCCATTAAAGAAGGGTATGCGTTTAGCCACATCGCTCTGCATTACCTTCAGTGGGCACCCCGTATCTGTAGCTCCGTCGCCCGTCATCACTCGGCGGAAACCGTTAGCAATCTTCGATTGAGCAAGCCTAAAGAGCGAATCCTCGCGAGAGGAGCGAACGCCCGTCACAAGAGCACAACTATCTGCATAGGGCAACAGTCGCTCAAAGTCATCCGGCGAGGTCTGCAGATCGGCATCAATATAGCCCACAAGCGGAGATTCGGCATAGTCGATACCCGCCTTTATGGCCGCACTAAGCCCTGCGTTGCTCTCGAAGCTGATATAGTAGAAGCCTCTGTTACGACGACAAATCTTCGCTATACGCTCAAGGCTGCCATCCCTCGAGCCGTCATCCACGAAGAGCACGCAGGCGCTACGCGAGCAGTTTGCCAGATAGCTCCGAAAAGCCCTCTCAAGGGGGAGTATATTATCCTTTTCGTTGTAAATCGGAACGACTATCGTAAAGTCGTATTGGGAGGTGAGATTCATATTTTTACCACTTTATTTTAGGGGATTACATTCAGAGCGATACCACTGCACAAAACTCTCGACCCCCTTGCGCAGCGGGGTCTGCGGAGCAAAACCGACCCTACTCTTCAGCTTCGACGTATCGGCGTATGTGCAGGGAACATCGCCCGCCTGCATCGGCAACATCTCAAAGCGAGCCCTGCACCCCAGGACGCGCTCCAACTCGGCGATAAAATTCATAATGGATGTCGGCTTGCCTCGGCCGATATTGAATATTTCACAAGGCACATCGCCACTCGGTACCTGCCCAATCAGACGCACAACTCCCTCAACGACATCGTCTATATAGGTAAAGTCGCGCATCATATCTCCGTGATTAAAGAGGCGAATGGGGCGACCGTTGCAAATTGCATCGGCAAAGAGCATCGGCGACATATCGGGCCGTCCCCACGGCCCATAGACCGTAAAGAGTCGCAAACCCGTGGAGGGGAGTTGAAACAACCTCGCATAGACCTGAGCCATAAGTTCATCGCTACGCTTCGTTGCGGCATAGAGCGAGACGGGCGCCTCGACCACATCCCCCTCCGAGAAGGGGACCTTCGGATTATCTCCATAGACCGAACTCGACGAGGCATATAGGAGGTGCTTTATGGCAAAGTGGCGGCAGCACTCCAGCATATTGACCATTCCCGATATATTACTATCGACATAAGCGAAGGGATTCTCCAGAGAGTAGCGCACTCCGGCCTGCGCTGCAAGGTGGACTACACAGTCGAAGCTCTCTCGTTCGAAGAGTGCCGGTAGGGCGTGGCGATTCTCGACCGAGAGCCTATAAAACGCAAGATTTGGGTACTTCAGGCTACGGTAACGGATACCCTCAAACAGGGTACTCATCGGCAGTCCAAGCTCGGAGAGCCGACCATATTTCAGTGCGACGGAGTAGTAATCATTCAGGGAGTCGACACCCACAACCTCCACCCCCTCCTTGGCAAGTCGCAGAGCGAGGTGATAGCCGATAAAGCCGGCAATGCCGGTGACCAAGATTTTCATTTGCAGCCTTAAAAAGAGTTCTTTGCTGCAAATCTAATTGTTTTCAGAGAGGAAAATTCATCTACACGGAAGATGCGACCTCGGGGAGTATCTTTAGGATTTTTTGTGATATAACAGACTCTGCGCAGCCCCCTCAGACCTTCCGCTATCGCTTTGAGATGCTATACTGACGCAACTCGCGCTGCAAGCTCTTTTCTGCTCCGCCAAGACAGCGATCCACCAGAGCGTGGAACGAAGCCGAGTGGTTGTGGTGCACCGTATGGCAGAGTTCGTGAATTATAACATAGTCGCGCAGATACTCGGGCAGGGTCATCAAAAAGAGCGACAAAGAGATATTGTTTTCGCCCGAGCAGGAGCCCCACTTCGAGCGCGAAGCACGGATTGCGACACGACCATACTTAAAGCCAAATCTTTCGGCCAAGAGCGCCACCCTTTCGGGCAGAACTTTTTTAGCCTCGCGACGCATCTGCTCGATCTGATCGGGTGTATACTCAGGTTGATGCACCGCTCTCTCGGCCAGACGGCAACGCGACTGCTTGACCCACTCAACCCTACTCTCGAGAAACTCCAGGGCCCGAGCCTTGCCCACCATTCGCGGATAGGTCAGCCTTACCTCTCCCGACGGGCGCACCGAGATGACGACTCGCCTTGCCCGCCACGAACACACCAACACAACCTCGCCTAACAGCGGGTGGTTGTAGAGTCTTTTCTCAGATTTTCTTCGGAGTACCCCGAACATTTATCGAATATTATGGATTAGTCGCCTATACGCTGACGCACCACCTCAAAGAGCATAATCGCTGCCGCCGCCGATACGTTGAGCGACTCGATATGACCAATCAGAGGAATTGCCAGCTGCTCATCACAGAGCTTGAGAACCTCCTTCGAGATGCCGACATCCTCGGCGCCCATAACGATTGCCGTAGGCTTGCGGAAGTCCGCATCGTAGAGGAGTTTGCGGCTCTTCTCGGTAGCTGCCACGATCTGGAAGCCCTCCATCTGCAGGCTCTTGAGCGTATTGCGGATTGAGCCAACACGAGCCACCGGAATAACATTCAGCGCACCTGCCGAGGTCTTGATTGCATCGGCATTTACGGGAGCCGAATTCTTGAGCGGAGCGATAAGTCCGTGCGCACCTGCGCACTCTGCCGAGCGGGCAATACCTCCGAAGTTGCGGATGTCGGTCACGCCATCAAATACCACAACGAGCGGAGTCTCATCCTCGGGCACTCGCTCCAGAATATCCTCAACCGTAACGTAGTCGATAGCTGCCATCTGAGCCACCACGCCCTGATGATTACCTCGAGTCATACGGTTAAGTTTCTCAATAGGCACCTCCTGCCAACGCGGGTGATGACGCATACAGAGATCCTTCAGTTCATTCATCAGCTGACCCTCAGCACCACGCTTGATATAGAGTTTTTCAATCTGCTTGTGTGACTCGATAGCCTCCACCACGGGGCGTATTCCGAATACAATATTTTCCATATTTTTCTTGCTTTAATTGTTCTCTGTAATCTCGACCTCGTACGAAGCCTTCTCCCACTCGTGCATCAGGTGGTCGTATCGTTTTTTCAGTTCATCGTAGGCCTT
This sequence comes from Alistipes sp., assembly GCA_017630245.1. Classification (GTDB taxonomy): domain Bacteria; phylum Bacteroidota; class Bacteroidia; order Bacteroidales; family Rikenellaceae; genus Alistipes. The sequence goes on from JAGBVQ010000213.1 coordinate 6,018, forward strand.
ATAGTCATCGGCATTAAACTCCGCAGCCGCAGCAAAACGCGCATCGAAGGAGGCAATCTGCTCCTCAACGCCCGCAAGTTCACGCTCGATCTCCTCAACCGCCTTACGCAGTTTGCGGAGGAGTTTCTCCTGCTCCTTCTTCTGCTCGTAGGAGAGTTTTCCCGACGAAGACTCCTTCTCGGCCGCCGGAGTCACAACCGCCTTGCGCTCCAGCTCCTGCAACGACTCGAGCTTGCGCTTCTCGAGGAAGTAGTAGATACCTCCCAGATACTCCCTCACACCGCCATCGCGGAACTCGTAGACCTTATCGACCATACCGTCCAAAAATTCTCGGTCGTGCGACACAACGACAACCGTACCATCGAACTTCTGAATCGCACTCTTGAGGATATCTTTCGAGCGCATATCCATATGGTTGGTAGGCTCATCGAGCACCAGCAGGTTGTGCGGTTCGAGCATCATACGCGCCATAGCCAGACGCGAACGCTCGCCACCAGAGAGCACCTTAACCTTCTTATCGACATCCTCTCCGCGGAACAAAAACGCTCCCAAAATATCGCGCAGACGAGTACGGATATCGCCCACAGCCACTCTATCGAGCGTATCGTAGACGGTAAACTCGCCATTCATCAAATCGTCCTGATTCTGTGCATAGTAGCCCACACTCACATTAGCACCGATGCGAATCGAGCCCTCGGTCGGCTCCAGCTGACCGATAAGCATACGGGCAAAGGTGGTCTTACCCTCACCGTTACGACCCACCAGCGCAATCTTATCGCCTTTGGTAATGGTAAACTCGGCACCCGAGAATACCCTCTTCTCGCCAAAGGCCTTACCCACCTCCTTAACCTCGGCCACAATCTGACCCGAGCGGGGTGCGGGCGGGAACTTGATGTTGAGCGTAGCCAAATCCTCCTCCTCAACCTCGATGCGCTCCAACTTATCGAGCTGCTTGATGCGCGACTGCACCTGATTCGACTTGGTAGGCTTGTAGCGGAACTTCTCGATAAACTCCTCGCTCTTCTCGATAAGGCGTTGTTGGTTTTGGTATGCCGCCATCTGCTGAGCACGACGCTCGGCACGCGCCACAACAAACTTCGAATAGGGCAACTTATAGTCGTAAATCTTGCCCAGCGAGAGCTCGATTGTACGGTTGGTCACATTATCCAGAAAGGCCCTATCGTGCGAGATTACAAGCACCGCACCGCTATAGTTTTTCAGGTACTCCTCGAGCCACTGAATCGACTCGATATCGAGGTGGTTGGTCGGCTCATCAAGCAGGAAGACCGAAGGACGACGCAGAAGCAGCTTCGCCAACTCGATACGCATACGCCAACCTCCCGAAAACTCGCTTGTCGGGCGGAGGAAATCCTCTCGCTTAAAGCCCAGACCGAGCAGCGTCTTCTCGATATCGGCATCGCGCGTCTCACCACCGAGAATATGGTAGTGGTCATTAGCCTCATTGAGGCGCTGCAGCAGGGCAGCATACTCCTCGCTCTGGTAATCCTCTCGCTGAGCAATCTCTGCCGTCAGGCTCTCAATCTCTGTCTCGAGGGCCAACACCTCGGCAAAGGCCGTAGCCGTCTCCTCAAGAAGAGTTGTTGTGTCGGCAACCTTCATCTGCTGAGGAAGGTAGCCCACTGTGCAGTCGCCATTGCGGGTAATCGCACCCTCGGTAGGCAGCTGCTCGCCAATAATCAGGCGCAGGAGCGTAGTCTTGCCCGCTCCGTTCTTACCGACCAGACCGATACGGTCTTTGGGATTAACCAAAAATGATATGCCATCGAAGAGGGTCCAACCTCCGTAGCTTACCGATACGTTATCTACCGAAATCATCGCGCCTCCAACATTTTTACAATTTCCACTTGCGGATCCTCGGCTCCAAAGACCGAACTGCCCGCAACCAACACCTCGGCACCTGCATCAAAGAGCAGAGCCGCATTCGATGCCGAGATACCTCCATCGACCTCGATAATAAGCGAGGGGTGCACCTGGTCAGCCATAGCTCTCAACTCGCGCACCTTATCTACCGCAATGGGCATAAACGACTGTCCGCCAAAGCCCGGCTCGACGCTCATAATAAGCACCATATCAACCTCGGGCAGCCACCTCTCCAGCTCCGCCACGGGCGTTGCAGGGCGCACCGAAAGTCCCACCTTCACTCCCGCCTTGCGAGCAAGGGCGATACACTCGCCCACTCTCTCGGTAGCCTCAAGGTGGAAAGTTATCATATCGGCACCCGCCTCGGCAAAGCGTGTAATATAACGCTCGGGCTCGACAATCATCAGATGCACATCCAAGAATTTGGACGAGGCCCGACGAATCGACTTCAACACAGGGAATCCAAACGAGATATTCGGAACGAATACGCCGTCCATAACGTCAATATGTATCCACTCAGCGGCACTTGCATCAATCATTCGGGTATCACGTTCCAAGTGTCCGAAATCGGCCGAGAGCATCGAAGGTGCAACTATTCTCTGCATAGGTTCTCCTCAACAATAAGAGATTGTTTATTATATTTTGTACAAAAGTAGCCCAAAATATCCGAAAAAGAAAAATAAAGTTTAATTTTGTAGAGACAAAATTCGTACTTATTGAGCCAATTGTTATAATATTACTCATCTGCATAGCCATCACAGCAGCGGCCATGGCACTCTCTCTGATCTTTATGAATCGTGAGCGTTCGCGTCTTATCGCCGAGAAAAACGATGTAGAACAGAGAGTTACGGCCGAGAAAAATGCAATCATAGAGCGCGCTGCAACAGAGCGAGCGGCTCTCGAGGCTCGCCACACCACGGAGCGTGCGGCACTTGAGGAGCAGCTACGCGAACGTATGGTCGAGGTTGCGACCCTTCGCACCCGTGTGGAGCAGAACGAATCGGAGCGCGAGAAGTTGGAGGAGCAGTTCAAGGCTCAGTTCAAGAATCTGGCAAACGACATCCTCGGCGAGCAGTCGCGCCACTTCCGTGAGACCAACAAGGACGAATTGGACAAGTTATTAAAACCCTTCCGCGACAACATCACAGACTTCCGCGAGAGGGTCGAGCGCATCTACTCCTCCGAAAACGAGCAGCGCGGAGCCTTGCGTAACGAGCTGGAGAATCTGATGAAGCTCAATGCCCGCATCACCACCGAGACGGCCAACCTGACCCAGGCCCTCAAAGGCAACTCCAAGGTGCAGGGCGATTGGGGCGAGATGATTCTCGAGACAATCCTCGACAACTCGAACCTTATCCGTGGCATACACTACGATACGCAACACAACCTGAAGGATGCCGAAGGCAACAATCTCCGCCCCGATGTTATTCTATATCTCCCTGAGGGTAAGCAGATTGTAATCGACTCGAAGGTATCACTTACGGCCTATACCGACTATGTCGCTGCCGAGGATGCCTCTGCGCGAGATCGATACTTGGCAGCTCACATTGCCTCGGTGCGCCAGCACGTCAAAGAGTTGGGCAGCAAGGAGTATCAGCGACTGCTGCAATCGCCCGACTTTGTTATTATGTTCGTACCCAACGAGCCGGCCTTCCTCACCGCTCTGCAGAGCGACACTGCAATCTGGAGTGATGCCTACGACCGCAAGGTTATCGTATCATCGCCCACCAATCTCTTTGCCCTGCTCAAGCTGGTCGATGACCTCTGGAAACGCAACGACCAGAGCAAAAATACCGCCGATATCGTAACCTACGGCACCAAGCTCTACGAGCAGTTGGTGGCCTTCGTAACTGCCCTCGAAAACCTGGGCCAATCGCTCGAAAAGGCTCAGTCGAGCTACGACGAGGCTTACAAGCGTCTCTGCACCGGCAACGACAACATCATCCGCTCGGGCGAGCGTCTGCGCAAGCTCGGACTGCCGACCAAGAAGCAGCAGACCCGCCGTGCAATAGCCGCCGCAGGAGAGGAGGCTGACGAGGAGTAGAGAATTATTCTATCTCAACGAAAAAAAGGCGTGTCCACCGCGAAGTTGGACACGCCCTTTTTGCTTAGAAGTTGTATAACAAGAGCTAATTTTAGGCCTGCGAAGCCCGAAAAAGCGTAGTTTACTCGACGTAAATGAGCATTTTGAGGGCAAGCGTAACGACGAAGTAGCCTTGTTAGGCAACTTCTACCTCTCGAAAATCTCTTTCAGGAAGATATCCGTTGCACCCTGATTCTGCTGCGTATATTCACGTGAGAGGCGGCTCACCTTACGCAAATAGACCTCATTATCGCGCAAAGGTGCAAACCAGCGGGCAAGCTGCTTGTAGTCAATAATAGATGTTGCCGCACCCAGATCCACAAGATCGCGAGCCTCCTTAAACTTGTGATAGTTAGGGCCAAAGGCAATAGGCAAACCGAAGGTCGCAGCCTCAAGCGTATTGTGGATTCCCACTCCAAAACCACCGCCGATATAGCTCCACGATGCATAACCATATACCGACGAGAGCATTCCCATTGTATCGAGAATAAGCACCTGCTTCGAGCCAAACGAGGTGAGTGGCGTACAGCGTGTATAGCGCAGCGCTCCGCCCTTAACTGCCGACTCTATTCGCGCAAGGCGCTCCTCCTCCATCTCGTGAGGTGCAATGACAAACTTAACCGAGGGATTCTCGTTGATAAGCTGAATGAGTATCTCCTCATCGGGGCCCCAGGTCGAGCCTGCCACGAAGAGGCGGCTACCACCACGGAAGCGGTCGATGAGATCGATCTTCTTAGCCTGACGAGCAATCTCTGCAACGCGGTCGAAGCGGCTATCGCCTGCAACCACCACGTTATTGAAACCTATCTCTGCGAGCAGCTTTTTCGATTCCTCGTTCTGAACGAAAATTGTATTGAAGGTTCGCAGTGCCTTACGCCACATCGCTCCATACCAACGGAAGAATACCGAGTTGCGGCGGAAGATTGCCGAGATCACATAGCTCTTAACTCCTCTTTTGCGCAACTCCGCAAGCAGGTTAATCCAGAACTCGTATTTCACAAAGATTGCCACCTCAGGATGAACTATATCAAGGAAACGACGAGCATTTTTCGCAGTATCGGCCGGAAGGTAAAAGATATAATCTGCCCCCTGATAATTTTTGCGAATCTCATAGCCCGAGGGCGAGAAGAATGTAAGCAGGATTTTATAGTCAGGATAACGGGCGCGAATCTTCTCGATAACGGGGCGACCCTGCTCGAACTCTCCAAGCGAGGAGGAGTGGACCCAAACCACGCGATCCTCAGGCTTAATCGCCTCAGCCATACGCTCAAAGAGATCCTTGCGACCCTCGCTCCAAAGGCGAGCCTTCGGATACCAACGAGCCGCCAATGCAATAGATTTGGCGTAGAGAATGATGCCTATGTTATACAACCACATCAAGGTTAGTGCGTTTCTATAAGTCTGACAAAGGTAGTGCTTTTTGTCGGAAAAGCAAAATTAACGAACTCCTTCTATCACATTTTCGATATATCGCACATCTGCCGTGCCATCGGGCATCACATCAACCGCAATGAGATCGAACTGCGGCTCGTGAGGCAGACGACGCAACGAAAGATAGGCGGCTGCCGCACGCAGGAGCGCTCGACACTTGTCGGGAGTCATTGCCGATTCGGGGCTACCCCACCCCAGAACCGAACGGGTCTTGACCTCGACAAAGTGCAACACACCGCCACGAGATGCGATAATATCGATCTCGTAGCGGCCATTGCGCCAATTAAGTTCGTGAATTATGTAGCCACGGCGACGAAGCCAATCGACGGCGAGTCGTTCGCCTTCGCGCCCGGTTTCGGCAGTTGTCATAACCGACTCTGCTGTTCGAAAGTTAGAGAAGGAACGAAAGGTCGTCACCAGGCTGCACCTCGTAGGTAGCTACGCCCTTCTTGAAGATGCGCATCGGGCGCTTGCCGATAAGTTCGAGTTTACCATCCGCATAGTGGAGCATACAACCCTCGCGCAGACCCACAACGTAACGACGCGGATTTGCCTCGATATACTCCTCGATACGCTGCTCGCGAGTCTCGCCTGCGTGGCCCTCGGGGTTGGCATCAAGGTAATGAGGATTGATCTGGAACTTCACAGCGCCAATAGCCTTAAACGACTGAGGCTCAACGATAGGCATATCGTTAGTTGTGCAGATTGTAGGGCAGCAAACATTGCTTCCGGCCGACCAACCAACGTAGGGGGTACCGGCCTTGATCTTGCGAAGGATGGCGCTCATCAAGCCCTGCTCCTGCATCTTCTTGGTCAGGGCAAAAGTATTACCTCCGCCAACGCAGATGGCCTTTGCCTCGCGAATCATACGAGCCGGATTCTTCGAGCGGTGCACCGAGCGTACTTTTACGCCGATCTCGTTAAAACGAGCCTGCACCTTCGCCTCGTACGCTGCATACGAAAAAGTTACGGCTGCGTAGGGGATAAAGACAACCTCGTCTACGCCCTCCAGAAAACGGCCGATCTGGCCAATCGGATATTTGAGATACTCTTCGCCGGCATTGGTCGAATTAGAAATAAGCAATAAGTTCATAATGTTCTGATTTTAAGTATATTAAATCGTTATGTATGTCACCTGTCGGTAAAATTCTGGCGTTAATATGCCAAAAATAATAAAAAAGTGTTATTTTTACACAAAATTGGATCGAAAAAATAGGAACAATTATTTATACAAACTAAAAATAAATGTTTAACTAAAAACGAAAAATTATGTCAGAGATTCAGACTAAAGTAGTTGAGATTATCGTAGATAAGCTCGGCGTTAAAGAGGCAGAGGTTACTCCCGAGGCAAGTTTCACAGGCCACCTGGGTGCAGATTCGCTCGACACCGTAGAGCTCATTATGGAGTTCGAGAAGGCTTTCGACCTTCAGATCCCCGATGAGGAGGCTGAGAAGATTGCAACTGTAGGTGATGTTATCAAGTACATCGAGGACCACAAATAATCTTTAAGACCTTTAGCAGAACAGCGAACGGGTTATGAATCAGCGTCGTGTAGTAGTTACGGGTATAGGCACGATCAACCCCCTCGGCAATAATGTGGCGGAGTATTTCGCTGCACTCGAGAAGGGAGTAAGCGCCGCAGCTCCGATCTCATACTTCGATGCTCATAACTTTAAGACCCGCTTCGCCTGCGAAATAAAAAATTACGACTGGGCTCGCTATTTCGACCGCAAGGAGGTCCGCAAATATGACCGCTTCGCACAATATGCAATGATTGCAGTGGACGAGGCAATGCAGGATTCGGGTCTTGAGATTATCGAGAACGAATCAGACCGAGTTGGCGTAATATGGAGTACCGGTATCGGAGGACTTACATCGTTCTTCGAAGAGGTGATGGACTACTCCGCGGGTGATGGAACTCCGCGGTTTAGTCCATTCTTTGTACCTCGAATGATCCCCGACCTTCCGGCGGGATACATATCTATAAAGTATGGTTTGAAGGGTCCGAACTACTGCGTATCATCGGCCTGCGCCTCATCTAACCACGGTATGATCTCGGCTCTCGACCAGATTCGTTGCGGCAGAGCTGATGTGATGGTTGCCGGAGGTTCTGAGGCCTGCATCAACATCCCCACTGTCGGCGGATTTAATTCGATGATGGCCCTTTCGACTCGCAACGACGACCCCGCCACCGCTTCGCGTCCCTTCGATAAGAACCGTGACGGTTTTGTGCTGGGCGAGGGTGCCGCTGCAATTATCCTCGAAGAGTATGAGCACGCCAAGGCTCGTGGCGCAAAGATCTATTGCGAATTTGCCGGTGCCGGTATGTCGGCCGATGCTCATCATATGACCGCTCCCCACCCTGAGGGTCTGGGCGCCGTAAAATCTATGAAGGATGCCCTTAATGAGGCCGGACTCTCGACTTCGGATATCGACTACATCAATGTTCACGGAACATCAACTCCCCTGGGTGATGTAGCTGAAATTAAGGCTATTGAGCGTCTTTTCGGAGAAGATATCTACGGAGTAAATATCTCCGCAACAAAATCAATGACGGGTCACCTGCTGGGTGCTGCCGCAGCTATCGAGGCTCTGGCGTGTATCTGCGCCATCGAGCGAGGTGTAGTGCCCCC
>JAGBVQ010000214.1 GCA_017630245.1 Alistipes sp.
AAATCGTATATTTGTTCTATCGTTTATTGAGATATATGAAAACTAAAATTCGCAAAATAACCGAAAACGGAGCTGTGCACAGCCGAGTGTTTGGCTCGTCGGCATTTACTGATTCAATATTCAAACGCACTCGCGTATGTGCAAAATCGAGCAGAAAGGGTAGCGCTAAACACCCCTCAGCAGGGGATATTGTCTTTGAAATATATGCAGCCGACGTGCGACCCGACCAGGTGTTGTGCATTGTGGGTGAGTGCGATGCGCTCGGTTGCTGGCAGCCTGAGCGTAGTTTGCCGCTCGATGATAGGAATTTTCCGATGTGGCGCATAACTCTGCCCGCAAACTCATTGCCCGATAGGTTTGAGTATAAATTCATCGTTCGCAAGCGAGAGGATGACGGCTCGACAATTTGGGAGGAGGGTTATAACCGTCTGTTCGACTACTTCAAGCCGGCAGCCGAAGAGGCGTTGCAGTTGGAGGTGCGTTCGTTTAGAAATCCCGACTTGTGGCGTGGTGCGGGTGTCGCTGTGCCGGTATTCTCATTGCGCTCGGAACGTAGCTTTGGTGTTGGTGACTTTTCGGATCTGAAACTTATGGCCGATTGGGCTGCTGAAACGGGACAGTGCGTAATTCAGATTTTGCCAATTAACGATACAACAGACGATGGATCGTGGCGCGATTCGTATCCCTATCGTGCCAACTCGATATTTGCTCTCAATCCTATATATCTCGATATTTTTGCGGTTGGCAAACTTGGGAACAAGTGCGAGCAGGCTCGATTCGAGAGAGTTGGTCGCCAACTTAACGCCCTTGCGGAGGTTGATTATCCGCGCGTGGCGGTCGCCAAACAGGAGTATTTACGCAAACTCTACAAGCGACAGGGTAAGGCCGACTTCGCAACTGATGATTATGCCGAGTTTTACGAGAATAACATCTCGTGGTTGCTACCTTATGCCGTATTCAGCGTACTGCGTGATAGGTTTGCAACGAGCGATTTTGCCGAGTGGGGAGAGTGGGCGAGTTTCGATGAGGATCGAGCCAAAGTCTTCGCTCTCGAAAATGCTACGGAAGTAGGTTATTGGTACTTCGTGCAGTATCATCTTGATCGTCAGATGCGAGCAGTGAGAGATTATGCCCATTCACGCGGTGTGATACTCAAGGGCGATATCCCGATTGGCATTGGTCGCCATAGCGTTGATGCGTGGGCCTCACCGCAGCTATTTAAGATGGACTCGTCGGCAGGGGCTCCGCCCGATGATTTCTCGATAAAGGGACAGAATTGGGGCTTCCCGACCTATAACTGGGAGCGAATGGCAAGCGATGGATATGCTTGGTGGAGAGCTCGTTTTGCTAAGATGGCAGACTATTTCGATGCTTATCGCATAGATCATATACTCGGCTTCTTCCGTATTTGGGAGATTCCGCTCGACGCCAAGAGTGCTTTGCTTGGCCACTTCTCGCCTGCAATGCCGCTTGATGTGGCTCAGATAGCGGAGTATGGATTCCGTTTTGATGAGGCGTTACACACTGCTCCCGTCAGCGAGAGCGAGGATGTGCTCTTTGTCGAGGATCCTAAACGCAAAGGCTATTTCCATCCGCGAATTACAGCCCACTCGACCGAGGTTTATGCCTCGCTGTCGGATGTGCAAAAGCACGCCTATAACCAACTCTACGATGATTTCTTCTATCGCCGACATAACGATTTCTGGCGTGCGGAGGCGATGCGTAAGTTGTTGCCACTGACCGCCTCAACTTCGATGTTGGTCTGCGGCGAGGATTTGGGTATGATCCCGGCCTGCGTGCCTGATGTTATGAGCGAGTTGGAGATTCTCTCGCTTGAGGTAGAGCGTATGCCAAAGGCCTATGGTGTGGAGTTTGGCGACACTTTCGGATATCCTTACCACTCGATCTGCACCCCCTCGACTCACGACATGTCGAATATTCGCCTATGGTGGTGCGAGAACTCGGAGCGTACACAACGATACTACAACGAGGTGCTCGGTTTGAAGGGAGAGGCTCCTGCAGAGTGCAGCGCCGAACTGTGTGAGAAGATTATGCGCCGACAACTAGCAGCTTGCTCAATACTTATGATTGCACCGCTGCAGGATTGGCTTTCGATTGATGAGCAGTTGCGGCGAGATGACGCTGTGGCAGAGCGAATTAACGATCCGTCAAATCCCGATCAGCATTGGTGTTACCGTATGCACCTCACGCTCGAAGAGTTGCTCTTGACCACGGAGTTTAATCAGAAAGTTAAGGATATGTGCCGTCGATAAGGCAGCGGTTGCTACCTCTCTATGCTTGTGCGGAATGTGTAGAACTTTGCTGCAAGGAAACTGTATACCGACGAGATAATGGTTGTGATGGTCTTTGCAGGCGTAGGCCAAATATTACACACCTCGACCAGAACTTTCATTGAGACGTAGTTTAATACGATCGCACCCGCAACCGATATTGCATAGCGCAATAGCTGACGACCTTGCGGCGTTGGCGAGGAGTGAAACGCCACGTTGCGATTGAGCCAAAAACCCGTAAAGAAGGTTATCGGAAAGACCAAAACAAGCGAGGCAATGTGTGGCGAAACCGTTACAAATCCAAGATCGAAGAAGTGCTTGCAGACCACGAAGTGGTAGATGATGAAATACCACACCGAGTCCAAAACCATATTCACACCTCCGCACACGCCATATCTCCACAGCTGTTGTGGGATGATTCTCGCTACGGGGCGGATATATATCGCGTCAATGGCTTTAGTTATGGCTTGGGCAATAGACATCTACTTTCTTGAATATATCCACAAATCCTTGAACGTATCGCTGAGTGTGCGGGCAAACTCTTGACACTCGGTGCGACTTGGCGCATCGTAGAGTGCGACCATAAACTTCTCGCCATAATGGTAGATAGCGTATTGCAGATCGTTGGCCTTTTTCTGGGCTTGGCTAATTGCACGTTTAGCATTCTCGGGCGTAGAGAATACGCCTAGGACTACATAGCTTGTGCCAGATGTAGTCGAGAGAACCTCGTTTGATGCAGAGGTTGTGGTTGTCTTTGGCTGAGGAGCCGGAACCTCTGTCGGAACTGCTGCCGGGACCACGGTCGGCTCGGCAGTAGGAGTATCAATTACAACCGTGTCGGCAACTGCTACAACTGCCACATCCTCGGTTGCGGCGGGCTCTGCAGTATCGATCTCTGCTGTATCTGTAACTTGAGCTACTTCGCCTTTGAAATTAAATATGTTAATATCGTTGTTGTCGATATACACATATCCTGCAACCGTAATGGCGAAGAGGATGCAGATAGCAGCGAATATATACAGACCTACGTTAGCCTTAGGTTTGAGTCGCATCGGTGCACGACCGTGAGGGTTGAGCTCCGATGCAAGTTTGTCGTCGATAGAAAACTTCTCACCACGCAGTGTGCCTACACCCTCGATCTTGAGCGTATTGTCATCTTGTACTTCGGTCATCCACTGCTCAAATACTTCGTGTGCCTTTTCGCTGCCTATATTTGCCACGGTTGCAATCTCATCTTCGAGGGATGTGCCGCGCAACTCGTTGGTGAATTGAACGATGCGATAGGGTGGTGTCAGGCTCTTCCGAGAGGCGCGGTAGGCCGCATAGCGCACTGTGAAGAGCGTGCCGAGCGAACCGATGCGGACCTCTCTGTCCGACAACAGCATATTGGATATAATCTTATTGACTTCGTTTACCATCTTGCCTTCTTCTTTTTATTCTTTTTGGGGGCATTATTCGATGCGGTAACCTTTACCTCTGCAATTTTACACTCGGGTTTAGAGAGTGAGCGATATATAATATATACGCCGAGCAGAATAAATGGAATGCTCAGAATCTGACCCATATCAAGTATCATTCCCTTCTCAAAAGCCTCTTGCTCAAGCTTGATAAACTCGATACAGAAACGAGTGAGGAAGATTCCCTGCAGACCGATACCAAAGAGCAGACCGGGTCGTCTGCGTCCCAGATCCTTTGCATAGTAGAGGAATGCCAACAGCGCAAAAGTTACAAAGTAGCACAATGCCTCATAAAGCTGTGTGGGGTGCTGTGCGGGGATGTTCTCAATCGCTACGCCCGGGAAGAGACGAACAAACTTGAATGCCCAAGGTACATCGGTTACGCAGCCGATAATCTCCGAGTTGAAGAGATTGCCCAAACGTACAATCGCTCCGCCGATACCAACCGGAATCATAATGCGGTCGAGCGACCAGATGTAGGGCATCTTATTCTTGCGCGAGAAGAGCCACAAGCCTACGAGTAGACCGATAGCAGCTCCGTGGCTTGCCATTCCGCCATTGCGGATCTCGGTGATGATAGTCCACGGCTTGAGCAGGTAGTAGTCCGGCTCATAAAAGAGGCAGTGACCCAGACGTGCGCCAAGTACCGTAGCCAAGGCGCCATAGACGAATATCGAGTCTGCGAGTTCGGGATTAAGATTCTCACGCTTGCAGAAGTTTGAGAAGAACCAACCACCGAGCAGCAGAGCCAGCGCCCACATTAAACCATAGTATCGAATCTCGATCGAGCCGAGCGAGAACATTACAGGATCAAAATCCCAAGTTACAACCAAATTGCTAATCATATTTATACTCTGTTTGGGTCTGTTTTATCTCTTGCGGAGATTATTATTTACTGTTTTGTGTTTTCTGATGTTGCCTTCTTGAGTGTGAATGCAAAGGTGCTGCCCTGGCCAACCTCGCTGCGAACGGTTACGCGCTCGCCGTGCGCCTCGATAATGTGCTTCACGATTGCAAGGCCAAGGCCCGTGCCGCCCTGCTCATGCGAACGGCCCTTGTCGGTGCGGTAGAAACGCTCGAAGATGCGCTGGGTATCCTCCTTGGCAATGCCCTGGCCATTATCCTCAATCTCGACAAGGATCTTGTCCATCATATCGCGGAAACGGATATTTGTCTCACCGCCCTTCTTGCCGTAACGGATAGAGTTGATAATTAGATTGATGAGCACTTGACCGATAAAGTGTTTGTCGGCCACCACGCGGAAGGGAGAGGGAAGGTGCTCGGCGCCACGTACCACGAGTTTAATCTCCTTCTTCTGGGCCTCCATTTCGATCTGGTCGGTAATCTCTTTTGCCAGAGCTGCGATGTCGAATACCTGCGGCTTCATTAAGTTCATATCGCTCTCAAGTCGCGAAATAGTGTCGAGATCGTTAATGATGTTGATCAGGCGATCGATACTCTTCTCGGTGCGCTCGAGGTATTGGCGGTTGATCATATCATCCTCTAAGCCACCATCAAGCAGGGTCGAAATATAACCCTGAATATTGAAGATCGGAGTCTTTAACTCGTGCGCAACATTACCCAAGTACTGCTTACGGAACTTCTCGGTCTCCTTCAGACGAGAAATCTCCTTATCGTTATCGTCTGCCCACGAGGTGAGCTCCTGTGATACGTTCTCAACGTGCTTATCCTTCAAGTCATCAAGTACCTCGTGGGTGCGAACGTTACGCGAGAACACGATCGAGTAGATAGGCTTGAGTTTATAGGCAACATACTTGTACATCACCCAAAGTGCAAAGAGTGAAATGATCGTGAATGTGCCTACCGCACCGAGAAGGATTATCCACCACGTAACGTGCGTAAAAACCAATGCTGCAACTACGCATAGCGTAGCGACACAACCGATGAGCAACGAAGCTCCCTCTTTAGTCTTGATTTTCATATCTTGGAATTTTTAATTGTTTACTGTGAGTTTGCCTACAACGTGATAGAGTGATAGAATTTCGCTCTTTGCAATTTCGATATCGTCAAACGACTTTCTATCTCCGGCGACCAGCGTTAGCATATCCGATCCTCTCGTTTTGCGAATCTTGCGCAGAGTGGTGAAATTCGTGCTAAGAACAACGTATTCGCCTCCCGGAATTATTGCATCAATGGCACTCTTCTTCAAGAAAAGGATAGTGCCTGCCGGTGTCGTCTTGCCCATAGCGTGTCCATTATAGATCATAGCCAGATCGCACTTTTTGATTTGCGGAATAAACATATTGAAGGTCGGCTCACCGAGCGACTCCTCTCGCAGTGCACTCTCGACATCGACGTTGTAGAATGGAATTTGACTTGCAGATGAAGCATCGTTGGCAAACATGCTACCTTCGCCGGTGAGCAACCACGCTTTGTTGATGTCGGGGAATTTATTGACAACCCTCTCCGCAACATCTTTCGAAATGCCGTTGTTACCACGTTTGATTTGGTAAAGGTTTTCTCCACAAGAGAGACCTATGTAGTGCGCGAAAAAGTTTGTCGTCATTCCCGCCCATTTGATCACTGCGTGGATTCTATTCCAATTATCATTCATATTTGCCATTACCGAAAAAAAGTTGCATATTTGCACGACGGTTCCGTAGTTCAATGGATAGAATGCAAGATTCCGGTTCTTGTGATGAAGGTTCGAATCCTTTCGGGACTACAACGATGACTATTCGATAGTTTAATCGCATAATCTCGATCTTTTGTAGGGTGAGCCATAATGCTCCCAAGCATTCAATCCTAAGTCTACATTCCTCGCCTCGATTCGGTTTATAGCCGTTTTGTTCAAATATTACATTGCAAATGTAAACCGAATTTTTGACTTATACAACTTTTTTGAATTCCATTTAGCCCTATTGTATGGCGGATTAAACGAAAAAATTACGATAATTTGTTTCTCCGCATACAAATTTTTACATTTGCCTCACAAATTAAAAATTATGGCAGATAACTACCTTGGAAATAAGATGGAGGAGTATATGGCTCGCAAAGCGGCAGGATCTTCTCCGCGCAAAGTGCACACCTCGCTCTCGACTCTGCTGCTGAAGAATCGCAGCCATCGAGGATTTGATACCTCGTTTAAGGTTCGCGAAGATCAGCTGCGTCGTATTGTGGGCGTGAATTGCCGCATTCCGTCGGCTCGCAATGCTCAGGTGTTGCGCTTTAGAATGGTGCTGGCCGATGAGGCTTGTAAGGTTTTGCCCCACATTCGTTTAGGTGGAGCTCTCCCCGAGTTGCATCTGCCTGCTGAGGGTAGCGAACCGAATGCATTTATCGTTGTCTGCTCAACGGTGCCTGAGGATAAGTGGGTTGATATTGACCTTGGAATCTCGGCGCAGAGTATGCTTTTGCAGGCGGTCGAGATTGGATTGAACGGAATCTGCATTGGGGCCTTCGATAAGGCGAAGATAGCCGAGTCGCTTGGATTGGAGTTTGAACCACTGCTTATTTTGGCGCTTGGACGCGGAACTGATCATATCGAGTTGGTCGAAATAGGCGAGGGTGAGAACCATTCATACTACCGCGAAAATGGGGTGCGTTATGTCCCGAAAGTTCGTCTTGAGGAGCTGATTTTGTGATAGAAATGCATATTTTGACCCGAAAATGATAAAAAAATATGATCAAAAGGTTGCGAATCGCAATTATTTTGTATCTTTGCCCGACTATTGTTTAACTAATTTAACTTTTACTCAAAATGCCAAAAATGAAAACTAATGCCGCTGCAAAGAAGCGTTTTACTTTCACCGGCACAGGTAAGAT
>JAGBVQ010000215.1 GCA_017630245.1 Alistipes sp.
AAAGTTTTGCAAATCAATAAGTTTTATTTATATTTGTTAAACCTAACACAAATTAACACCTAAAATTATGACCGGAAAAGTTAAATGGTTTGATAGCAAAAAAGGCTACGGATTCATCATTGCAGAGGATGGTAAGGAAATTTTTGTTCACTATACAGGCATCGCAAAAGAGGGCTTTAAGGCTCTTTCGGAGGGTCGCGCTGTAGAGTTTGAACTTGGAGATGGAGTACACGGCGTACAGGCGGTGAATGTCATCGAGGTCAAAGAGTAACATACTCCATTTATAATTTCCACACAAACGAGTTGCTCCACATCGGACAACTCGTTTTTCTTTAAGAATACTCAGCCCTAAAAAGAACAAAAGGGATGCTGACCCGATTGTCAAACACCCCTTCGCTGTTGCTTGGAAGCCCTTAATCCTCCATAATAATCTCGTCGATAGTTACGGTCCAATTGAAGAGTTCGTTTGCGCACTGCAGTTGCATCTGAGCTATCTGCGAGTGCGAAGTTGTATCCGCAAGGATCGCATCCACGAACTGTTCCATCGTAGAGTAGGTGTTATCGACCTTGCTCGCCAAACAGTTGTAGAAGGCGTGCTGCTGCACTCGATCAAGACCCGCAGGCAAGATATTCTGACTCACAAGCTGGGGATAGGGGAAGATATGGCGCATATTGCGAGCATCGGCATCAAGTTCCTCGACAATAGTTGCAACAACATAGACCTGCACGGTATCGTTCACGCCAGGCATCTGTACGAATGAGGCATAGACAGGGTAATCCTCCTCAAGAGCAAGAGCCACATCGTCGGTAAAGAGCATAAACTCGGCATCGGTCAGGTTGTTGAGATAGACCATTCGGCGATATTCGCGCAGAGCCTCGCGCATAGCCTGACGTTGCTCACGGTTCCACTTAGCCTGCTCCGAGCAGCCTGTAATAGAGAGAAATGCAAGTGTCACTATCGACACGGAGAGTAAAAATCTTTTCATCGTTAAACTTTGATTTTGGTTTTACTTCACCACCGAGTGCAATCCGCGTGCCAAGCCCGTCGCAGTATGTTAAATAATACTCACATCACATTTTTAACATATGACAATTATGGGAGCCCACCCACAGTAGACTCCCATAATCATCAATATTCAATAGCTATTTACTCCAGAAAATCCTTGTTTACAATCACTTTGACGGCGCGATGTAATATCTTGAAATCAAGTGGGGTATGACCGAGCAACTCACCATCAACTTCAACTGATGTTTCAGGTGACGATTCCAGGCGAATACGACTACCTTGCAGGTGCTGAACGTGACCAATTTCGTAAATCTTACCGTTAAACAACTTCTTCAGGCGGAAGACAACGTGCCACCAATGCACGGGGCGAATCAGCGTAATATCGAACAATCCGTCATCGGCTGCAGCCAACGGCAACTGCAAGATACCGCCACCGTTATACTTACAAATTCCGATTGCAAAGCTGAACAAGTGGCCGTTATAGACCAACTCATCATCGACCCAAATCTTCGTACCGGGCGACTTATAGCCGAAGAACGCTCGCACCAAACAGCTAAGATACAGGCTCTTACCCTTGCGGCCTTTCGTCTTCTGGTGATTATACAACTTAATAGTCTGCGCATCCAATCCTCCACCGGCCACATTTGCAACATAGCGAGTCTGGCGATACTTCGACTCCTCGTAGGTAATCTCGCCGACATCCTGCATAAATGTATGCCCCTCACGAATAGCGCGTATCGCCTCCGAGTAGCGACGCGGAATGCCGAACATTCGAATCCAGTCGTTACCCGTACCGACTGAGATTACGGCAAGCGTAATATCAGTCGAGGGGACATCCTTCTGGATAAAGAGTCCATTCACAACCTCGTGCAGCGTTCCATCGCCGCCCACAACGATAATCTTGCGGTAACCCTTCTGCACAGCGCTCACGGTCAGAGCCGTAGCGTGGTGTTTATGCTCCGTAAACACGGGATCGGCAGGGATTCCGTTATCGCGCAACAGCTTTGAGATCTGCGGAAAATCTTTCAATCCGAGACCCATACCCGCTACGGGGTTGACTATAGCGAACCAGCGTTCGCCTATTGGCTGACGTTCCACGACACTACTTCTTTACGGGTGCGTTTTTCAGCGTATCGAGCAAGAACTCGTAGAATTTAGCCACCGATGCAATCTCAACCTTCTCATCAGGTGAGTGGGGGTAACAGATTGTAGGTCCGAATGATATCATATCGAGGTTGGGGTAGGTGCCGCCAATAATACCACACTCAAGACCTGCGTGGATAGCCATCACTGCAGGCTCCTTGCCATAGAGGGCATTATACGAAGCCTTCATTGCGTGAAGAATGGGCGACTGCATATTGGGATTCCAACCGTCATAACTTCCAGAGAGTTCAACCTTTGCACCAGCCAACTCAAACACTGCTTTAATAGCTTCGGCAAGTGCCTCCTTCTCGCTATTCATCGAGCTGCGCAGCAGGCACTGAACACGAATACTCTTGCCATCCGACACTACGCGTGCCATATTGGTCGATGTCTGCACCAGACCCTCCATTGCTACCGACATACGGACTACGCCATCGGGAGCACCGATAACCGCCTTAGAGAGAGCCTCTGCAACTGCTGAGGGGATAACCTCTGCAGGCATCGGACAACCTTCAGCAAAGATTGAGATACTATCCTCAATATCCTTAAATTCAGCAATTACGCACTTCTCGTACGCTGCAACCTCAGCGGCAAATTCTGCTACATTCTTAACGAGCAACACAACTGTAGCCTCTCTCGGGATTGCGTTACGCAGACCACCTCCATCAACCGATGCAAGCAGCCACTCCTGCTTGGTTTGACGCAAGAAACGGAACAACAAGCGGTTGGCGTTACCACGCTGGTAGCCAATCTGAATACCCGAGTGTCCACCCTTCAAACCCTTAACTGTGAGGGCAACTGCCTCATAACCTGCGGGAGCAGCCTCTGCCGTATAGTCAAATGTAATGTTCGCATCCAGACCGCCGGCACAACCAACATAGAGTTCGCCCTCGGTCTCAGAGTCAAGGTTAAGCAGGATATCGCCCTTGAGCAGGCCAGCCTTCAAGCCGAAAGCTCCGTCCATACCCGTCTCCTCGGTCGCGGTAAAGAGAGCCTCTACCTGACCGTGCTCAAGTGTATTATCCTCAAGTACAGCGAGAACCGCTGCTGCACCGATACCATTATCAGCACCAAGAGTTGTACCATTTGCGGTTACCCACTCGCCGTCGATATAAGCCTCAATGGGGTCGTTCTCAAAGTCGAAAACCTTATCGTTATTCTTCTGGGGAACCATATCGAGGTGTGCCTGAAGAACTACGCCCATACGATCCTCATAACCGGGAGTCGCAGGCTTGCACACATACACGTTGCACGCATCATCAACACTATACTCAAGATTGTGAGCCTTGGCAAACTCGACAACATATTCGCGAATCTTCTCCTCGTGGTGTGAGGGGTGGGGAATGTTTGCAATTTCACTGAAGTGTTTCCATACAAGTTCGGGCTTCAGTGCTTTCAAATTTTTATCCATAACTTAGAATTTTATTATTTGTTATTATCTTGATTTTCTACGTTTTCCGCATCGTTATCTCGAGTCTTACTTTGAGCAGCTCCATCACGATCAAACGCCTCGACGATATGCTTTACAAGGTCGTGGCGGACAATATCCCGCTTATCAAACTCAACAAAGCCGATACCCTTAATTCCCTCGACTACACGCATAGCTTTGGTTAGTCCGCTATCACTGCGGCGTGGCAGGTCAATCTGCGTAACATCGCCCGTTACGACAAACTTCGCATTGCGACCCATACGCGTCAGGAACATCTTAATCTGCGAGAG
The DNA here is from genome assembly GCA_017630245.1 of Alistipes sp. GTDB lineage: Bacteria > Bacteroidota > Bacteroidia > Bacteroidales > Rikenellaceae > Alistipes. Next base: position 3,869 of record JAGBVQ010000215.1, read on the forward strand.
GGTAGTATTCTGCGCCTCGTCCAAAATAACAAAGGCGTTGTCGAGCGTACGACCACGCATATAGGCCAATGGGGCAATCTGAACAGTACCATCCTCGATAAACTTCTGCAACTTGGCGGGTGGAATCATATCGTTCAGAGCATCATACAACGGTTGCAAATAGGGATCGAGTTTATCCTTCAAATCTCCCGGCAGAAAGCCGAGTTTCTCTCCAGCCTCGACTGCGGGGCGAGTCAGGATCACACGCTTGACGTGCTTGTCGCGCAAGGCTCTTACTGCCAATGCAATTGCCGTATAGGTCTTTCCCGAGCCGGCAGGACCGACCGCAAAAATCAGATCGTTTGAACGGTATAACGCAACGAGCTTCTGCTGATTGACTGTGCGGGCGCGAATGATATTTCCGTTGTTGCCGTAGACGATCACATCA